>CAZNLA010000061.1:0-8921 GCA_964573385.1 uncultured bacterium | reverse complement strand
CCATATTTTCGTGTCTTTAGTGTATTTCGTGGTTATTTTTTTGTATTTTTATTAACCACGAAAAACACGAAGAACACGAAAAGGTTTTATTTACGGTACTTTCAGGTAATTCTTTACTTGCATATTTAAGGTAATTATACAATAATCTTATATCTCTTCACACCCCTATTTTCGTGTCCTTCGTGTATTTCGTGGTTAAATAAATTACTAGTGTGTGAAGTTAGCATAAAAAAGTCGTAAATATTATACCACACCAGATACAAAAATATCAAAAAATGTAAACATATTAATATTAATTCATAACCATCCCATCATTAGCATGGTATAATTATCACTGAAATCTATTGGTATTTATCATGATATCGTGAGGGTCTCTTTTATGCGCATATTTGTTGCCATCGCTATTATTTTTATCACCTATACCGGCATTAACGCGGCGGAGATGACACCTGCATTTGTTGCCGCTGATTTTGATGTGGCTAATTGTGTGGGGTATGACGGTGGTGTTGGCAGGGATGCGGTTACCGCGGAGACATTAGAGAAGCTATTCGGGTTGCGGGATGGGCAGGCGAAGTGGGAAGTTGGGCCATTGGCGGGTAAAAACCGGCATTTTCGTGTTGCGTTTAATCGCGTTATTAACATTGGTACCATTTACACCAATTTTGTATCCCGCAGTGGAAGCGGAGCGAAGTTTCAGCAGGATATTGGCGCGAGTATAAGTTATTTAAAAGCTGATGCCGTTTACCCCGGCGATGTGACAAAGGATGAGCAGTGGGTAAATTTACCTGCCGGCAATCTGAAGACATTGCCGGTGGGGGTTGCTACCCGGGCATTGCGTTTCAGCGACAGGTACCAGACCCCGCAAAACTTTTCTTCAAAAATGGCAAAAACTCTTTGTTTTGTTGAACGTTATTACGATGCTGTCAGCATGGGGTATAAACGGGAAACCGGCGCGGCATTTACCAAACAGGTATGGTTGGGGTCGTGGGATACCCCGCAGGCGGTGGCAGGATTAATAACCAAAACTATCTGCACCACCTACCTGCGCGTTGATATTTTGAAACCGGATACTGCTGAAGTGGCGATGAATGCCTCGGAATCACGTTGGAAAAAGTTGAAAAACCACACCATTGACACCGCTGATTATTGTATTTATCGGGTGGACGAACCGGTTGCGACAAAAGCGATACGCGTATGGGTGGAACAGAATAACGCCTACGTTTTTCAATCTGTGTTGGCACTGGTTAACCTGGGAACCACCCCAAACCCACCCACCCTGGACCAGTTGCCTGCAACGCCATTCCAATTAAAATACGACATGCCTATGGATGGTTTTGTTGCCTTGCATCTTTATAACAAAACCACCGGCAAGTTGGCGCGGCGATTAATTGCCGAGGTTGCCCGCGATAAAGGGATAATCAGCGAACCCTGGGATTTGAAGGATGATGCCGGACAATACGTTTTACCCGGCGACTATACCTGGAAAGCATATACCAGGCCACCATTAAAGCTGACTTACGAAGGAACGGTTTATAACGCCGGTCAGCCACCCTGGCCCGCACCGGTAAAGGGAGAAGGCGATTGGTTGGGTGACCATGGCGCGCCAAACTCCACCTGTGCGGTTGGCGACCAGGTATTCATTGGTTGCAGTGTGGCAGAAGGTGGAAGTTCTATTATCGCTGTTAACCATGATGGCTACAAATTATGGGGTGAAGGCGCATTGCAACTTGGATTTTTTGGGCCAAACCGGATAGCGACAGATGGCCGCAATGCTTATTTTATCCGGGATAATTTTATACAGCAGATAGACCCGCAGAATAATTATACCACCCGCACTATTTCTCCGGTTGAGGTTTCTAACGACCTGCCGACATCACCGGTTGTCGGCGCAGCAGGGCGTGGTGATAAGTTGTATGTCGCCTATAACCCACCGCCGGTATCATGGTTACAGCCATCATTTGCGTCGGATGATATGGATTCGAAAAAATCGGTGCCGATAATGTGGTTGCGCAAAGGCAAAGGACATCGCGGTGGTCGTGAAGATAAAAATTACAATGAAAGTGAATATGACGAATTAATGAAGTTTTATGCCACATTCCTGACAGAAACCATGCCACGTTCCACACCTTCACAGGCTAATATGGCTATTCCGTCTTCTACCCAGGCATATTTTGGCGACGCGCCGAAGGGTGGCGATTTAATAACCGCGTATAACAAGTTAATACCGGTCGGGTCGGTAATGGTTCCAGATGCGTCTGTTAAAATATACGCGTTAAAACAGGATGCCAAGATGCCGTTGGACTCGTCAGAGAAAGACATTGGCGACCCGGAAGCAATAGGCGATGACGCGGAGAAAGCCAACGAGAAATATAACGAAGATGATTGGGTGGAATTGCCAATTACCGGCAAACCCGGGCAACCGGGGGTAGCATTGGCACCGGCAGGCGGGTTGCGCACCAGGGCATTGCGTTTTGCCACCACACGTTTATCCTTTGGGTTGGTGATGGGACGACGCTTTGCCGATATTGCACCGGACGCGGAACGAATATATGGCGAAGGCGAAGCAACGGCAAAAGGCGGATGGTCAGTTAAACGCGACCCGAAAACACCAATATCAAAATATAATCCGGCGGTTATGGCATTGGTATGGAAAGATGTGGTTAAACTGCGCGGTGTATCTATAATTATGCCGACATCACACTCCACCACTGCGGTTGATTATTGGGTTGGGCCTGCCGGTACAGACCCCAAAACAGCACTTAACGAAGACATAAACTGGAAATTTGCCGGACAATTTCAGCCGATTGTATTTGCCGGTTATTATGCCCAATCGCCAACGGTGCGCAGTGTTGATTTCGGCGCGATTGTTGATACCCGGGCAGTGCGCATACGGGTGTTGGAACCGGAAGGATACCGCAGACCACCATATGAATCCTTGCCGATAACCACTACGCATCTGGGCGGTTTTGGGGGTGTTGTCGCATACCAGCACATGGGTGATGACCCGCAGATGCCGGTTACCTATGACCAGCGGATTACCGAATATAAATTGCCAACGGCAAATGAAAAAGATGGAAAAATATCTATATTAAGACATCTGGCATTGCCGAATGCCGGCAATATCGCCTTTGACGCGAACGGAAACTTATTTGCCGTGTCAGATGGGCAGATAGTAAGTGTGCCACTGGATGGCGGAAAACAGAAGGTAATTATAACCCGGGATAAGTTTATGACCATTGGCGACATCGCCATTGACGCGGATGGTATTTTTTATATCACAGATACCGGCACAAAAAATATAAAGGTTTGCGACCCTAAAACCGGGCAGGTAATACGCACCATCGGCAAACCCGGTGGGCAAAAAGTTGGCAAATGGGACCCGGAACTGTTTGATAATCCCATTGGGATAACTGTTGATAGCGTCGGCAAGTTATGGGTGGCAGACCACAGTTGGCAACCAAAACGGGTAGAACGCATTAACCGCAATGGAAAGGTAGAAAAATGGTTCCTTGGCCCAACACAATATGGCGGTGGCGGTTGGATGGACCCGAAAGACCGCAATGTGATTAATTATAGTGGAATGAAATTAATATTTGACTGGACAGCACGCACCTGGATACTGGACAGCATTTTGTATCGCAATGGTGCCAAAGAATCGTCCGGCGGTTCAGCACCCGACCGACCGGTTTACCTTAATGGTCGCCGGTATCTGGTTGGGCCTGATGTCGGCATGGGTGTTGCCACCATTTGTGAGGAAAGAAACCGGGTTGCTGTGCCGATGGCGGCAACCGGGCCATTGGAATCATGGGGTGATATTGATATAAGACCGGATTTATCCGCAAAGTTTGGCAAATTAATGCGCGAGGCATACAGTTTTTTATGGTGGGATAAAAATGCTGACGGCACCCCACAGGTTGACGAAGTACAGATAGCCGAAAAACGACTTGGCACTGCCTTTGTGGGTGAGGATTTATCCTTTAATTATGTTGATCAGCGTTTACGCGCCACTATCCAACCAAATGGTATACCGGCTTATGACCTGGAAAAGCTGGAAAAATCACCATTTTCCCGCGCCGGTTGGGTTACTGGCGATGGCCGTATCTTTAGCATGGGCACCACCAATACCTTTTTAGCTGCCGATGGCACCACCAAATTATGGACATATCCCAACCCCAATAATGTGCATGGCGGTTTTTATTCCAGCGGATTTGGCGGGCAACGCCCTGCCGGTGTGCTAACCCAGGAACATGTACCAATCGGACATTTTACCATGGGAGATGAAGAATATTTCGTCACCAACAGCGACCCGGGTGACTGGTTCTGTTATACCAAAGACGGGTTGCTGGCGGGTTGCCTGTTGGGTGGTCCGGTAGGTTACGGATTACGTTCCTGGAGTATGCCGGAATGGGAAGCGGGCAAGGTTGACCTTACCGATATGCGACCCGGTCAGGAACATTACCATGGTTGTGTGGTTAAATCCAGCGATGACAAATTATATGCGGTGGCAGGACATCACCATATCAGCATGGTGCGGATAGACGGATTGGAACAGGCAAAACGATTAACTGGCGATTGTACTGTGACAAGTGAGGATATTCAAAAGCAGCAGCAATGGGAAGTTTTAAAAGCAATGCACCAGAAGGTAAGGGAAGAACCGAAAGTGGTAAATATGCCATATATCATGGCGACACTGGGCATTGACGGTATGCTGGATGATTGGCCTGACAAACTATTTACGATAATAAAAGACCATTGGCAAAGTTCTTTAATAAGGACAGAATATTTTATTGATGCGCAGTTTGCCCTGGCATATGACAGCGAAAAACTGTATGTCGCCGCCTGGAACAGCAGTGGGCGACCATTTAAAAACAGCGGAAAAGAACCGGCATTATTATTTAAAAATGGCGATGCCGTTGATGTAACCCTGGGGTTAGACCCAAATGCCGACCCGAAACGTACTACTGCCGGCCCTGGTGATATTCGGCTATTGCTAAGCGTGGCAAATGGAAAACCGACGGTAGTATTATATCGACCGGTGGCACCAGACGCGCCAAAAGACAAAAATTGGCGTTTCCAGTCGCCAGTTGGCGAAACACGGATGGATATGGTAACAACCATACCGGATGCGGAAGTAGCAGTGCAGCAAAGTTCAACCGCAACCACCAGTCGTTGGGTGCTGGAAGCCGCGATTCCATGGGAAGCAATAGGATATCCCGCACCGGAAATTGACGCACATATTCGTGGTGATGTTGGCATATTGCAGGGAGACCAAAACGGCATGAGTACCATCAACCGCATCTACTGGTCCGGCAAATCCCAAACCGTAGTATGCGACATCCCATCCGAAGCCAGACTTTTACCATCACTCTGGGGAGAAATCATATGCATTGAAAAACCCAAAGAAATGCGCTTTGGACCGGATGATGTGGAGTAAAGGAAATTTGGGGAAACGTTGAACATTGAACATCCAACTTTAAACGTCGAATTATTCAAAATTGGGCGTTGGACGTTCACTTTTAATATTCTGTGTTACTTTGTGGTAGGCGAAAACCACCCCGTCCTTCGGCCACCCCTCCTTGCCAAGGAGGGGAACTTAAAATGAAGTTTTTTGGATTATTATTACAGAATTAGATACTACATAACTCCCCTCCTTGGCAAGGAGGAGGCAGGGGGTGGTTTGGTTGGGAACATTGAACATTGAACATCCAACTTTGAACGTCGAATTATTCAACATTGGAAGTTGGACGTTCGATGTTCAATGTTCACTTTTTTATATCTTTTATTACTTTTTGATTAAGGTATCATTTACGGTTTTTACCGGGACAGTAGGATACAGTTGGGTTATTGGTATAGTCTCCATCATGCCTGGCACAGTACCGCGCGGGGTTGCCCATTTCAGGTGGATGCCGTGGTTTACTGATGGATGAGTTCCTCCCGGGTTGTAATTTATTACTATTGGGTATCGTTTTCCGGCTTCCATGTATAACTCGTCATTGGTGTTGGCGCCACTGACGTGGCTAAAATCGTGGCCGGCTATGCTCCATTTCTGGAAGGGCATTCGTGGCAACGAGAAGGTATGCCATCCGGTGTATAGTGCCTGAATTTCACCGGTTACCACAACGCAATTGCCATTATACAGACGCATTCCTTCCGGACCGGTGCCGGTTCCCCAGGATTCTTCGCCGGTGGTCAGGCGTTTGGTTTTTGCTTCTTTAACGTCAGGTACAAATGCTTCCAACCACAAACCGGTGCCGGTGCCGGGTGCAACCTCGGTAACAATCGGTGTAACAGGTTTTGACGCCGCGGTTAATTTTATGGCGCCGTTATTGCGAATCCAACCATCCCATCCGGTTACCTCGCCGATGCGGATATCATTTATCCCCTGCCAGAATAACAGGACTTTACCTGTTTTCCGGTCAGAGTGAATTACGGTACCCAGCGATTCGCCACCAGAACCGTAGCGCCAGGTGGGGCATGCCTTGCGGTCAATTTCGTCCATTACACCGCCTACCCACAGGCCATCACGGTCCCAAACATATGATGTCAACGGACGCGGGCCTTCTTCAAAATCATTCAACACTACGCACCCGTGGGTGAGACCGGCAATGCGGCGGAAACAACCGATATCACCGGGAGAAAGAAATGATTGCGGGGTGCCAATAGTGCGTCCGCCGGTTATCCAGCGTTGATTTCCCTGCGCGTCAAAGGCAACAAGGAATGAATCTTTTGATGTGCCCCATGTGGGCATATTGGCATTATATGCCGCGTACCACTCGCCGGTTTTTGGGTCAGTGTCATAATAACTGCCCCAGCGTCCTTCAATATTTTTTGCCCGTTCCGGGGTTTTCAGGAAAGGTTTTCCGGCGGGATAATCACCTAATAACGGTGCCCCGGCTTTATTCCACCCGGTAATTGCCCAGCGCATTCCGCTTGCCATAATGCCGCCGTCATACCACATCGGCAATCCTGTCCACGGCCCACCTTGCTTATAAAATGTAACTTCTTCCCGTTGTGGTTTGCCGTCGCCATTTGCATCAGTCCAGAGATATGCCTGGTCACCGGGGGCAGCCCAATCTTTTATAATTTGCGGCATGGTATTGAAATAGTGGCGCATCTGCGGATGCATAGTCATAACCGGAATTAGCTGGTCATTTTTGTCGTCTACTTTAAATACCGTTCGTGTCTGGTCGCCAACCAGATACAATGTGCCGTTATGGCGCATAGCGCGGTAAAGGTGGGCATTCGCGTGTCCCTGCACCAATCCATCTGCCATGCCATTGGTTTGGTGTATGCTACGCACTTTCCAGCTATTTGTTTTATAATCAACTTCCACCCGCATCACCCATCCCCAGTGACTGGGCATAAATACAGTTGACGGGTTTTCCGGATCAACCGCAATCCACGGTGCCCATACCTGTCCGCCATACCACTCCTGTATTATCTTCCCTTTAGCATCAAACCTACCGGTTCTCCGCGGTGCACAATTTGGCTCCGCAACCAGAAAACCACCATCTGCTGTGGCGGATAAATCGTTGATATCGTAAAAACTTTCCTGCGCGGTCTTATCGTATTTCCCGTCTTTACGCCCACCTTTTGCGCCATATTTGGTGACAATTTTACCATCCGGCGAAATACGGATAATCTGTTTACTTTCTCCGTCTTCACTCACCAACAAATCACCGTTTGCAACAACAGTTATTTTACCGGGTTGTGTTAAATCACCCACGATAACTTTATTCTCTTTGCCACCACGGTCAACCTTAACCACGGCATTCCCACATATCGCATAGGTAGTGCTATCCGCGGTTATCGCCACCGCAGTCGGTTTGTCCAACCCGGTAACTTCCGCTATTAATGTCCCATTAGTCGGATTCAACCAGCGAATAATTCCACGTGCCGGGAAACATACCACCGCCTCTTTATCATTAGCGGCAAAATCGGCGGTGAAACGCGTGGCGTCCGGCTTGTCTTTTGGTTCATCTGCTGCTGCCGGCAACGAACAAGACCATGACACCAACCATTTACCGTCGGATGACTGGTAATTCCATATATCATGATTATTCGCCAAAACAAGCAGGCGGTCACCGGAACGCGCTAATGCTGCCGCGCCGGTCCAGGCTACTGGTTGTCCGACTGACCAGATGCGCTTTTTGCCATCAGGCGATAACTTTATCAGGTAATTCTCAATATTTTCTGTGCAACTGGCGCCAATATATACCCCGGAATCGTCAGCACATACCGCCGCGGGTCCGCCGTGGCAACCGGGTGCGATATCACGATATTGTTCACGGGTTACATCCAGTGCCGGGTCGGGGTAATTGGTACCGGCAGTCAACAGGAACTTCGTTTGCAACTTCCCCGGCATCCCCAGCATTTTCCATGAATATTCACCCGCCGGTAATGGCTGTCCATCCTGCCCGCGACCATCCCAAGTCTCTTTTTGCGACCCGGCTTTTCGCGGCACGCCATTCATTAATTGACGGACAATCTGCCCTTTACCATCGTAGATATTTATTGATACCCGCATTGCTTTCTTCAATTGATAAGATATCTCCGCGCCTTCGGCCAATGTGGCAGGTGGAGCATCAGCGAAACAGAATGACCAGACACCAGCAACAATAAGGGTCATACAGAATAAGTTTAAGTTTGATTTAATATGTGCAAACATGACAAACGATTCTCCCTGACAATAAAAATTCGGAACCGCTTCCGACGAACTATATTATAGCATTATTTTCAATCTATACCCATTTTTAACTACAAGCGACACTGAGATTAGCACAAAGTAAGACAGAGGCATAATAATGTACCGCGAGCATCCTGCTCGCGATTCCCGGGATAAAGCAGAAAAATGTAGATTAATCGAGAAATTCCAAACGATGATAAATAAAAATCGTAGAGACGCAATATTTTGCGTCTAA
>CAZNLA010000060.1:0-16712 GCA_964573385.1 uncultured bacterium | reverse complement strand
AATATTCGCGGGCATATATTGCGGATTCTTCGAGAACAAGAAATCCTTTTTCATCACAAGTATCCAAAACAAACTGGTCCACCGGGGCCATATGAAAACGTGCAAATCTTATATTCGCTGATAACCAGTTATCGATTGTTGCTGATATAGTCTCTTTTGTCATTCGTGAATATCGGGCATTTTTAAATCCTTCATGATGGTCGCTGATGCTGTTTCCCCATAAATTAAGACGGATGCCGTTTATCATATACTGGTTTTTATCAATCCATATCTCTCTAAAGCCAAAACGACGTGTCTCAATATCAATAACTTTTTCACCTTCAATAACTGATGATTTTAAATTATATAAAGGATGCCTGGTATCCGGATATGGAAACCACAACTGCGGATTCTCCCATTTTTCCTTAACAGTTACAGTTTTATGTTCTCCCGGTTGCAGGGAAACCTGTTGAGTTAATAACTGCTTCTCTGATTTACCATCCAAGGTAATATCTCCAAGAATCTTTACCGTTCTGGCTTTGTCGCTGCTATTACATATTTCATAATTCACAGTTATATTCTTATCACGGTAAGATGTTATTATATTTGTGTCTTCAATATTTACCTGACCATAAGCACGTAGCCAAACATCACTATTTATTCCCCAACGCATCTGATGGCCATACCATCCAAACGGCCATTGTATCTTTTTATCTTTATCCACTATCGGTTCGTAATTCCCACCCTTAACATCTACTTTTAATGTAAATGATTTACCCGGTGTTGCCAGATTAGTAATATCAAAACTGAAAGGAATCCAACCACCGACATGACTGCCAACCACGGTATCATTAACGGTAACCTCTGCAATCTGACAAACACTTTCAAACTCTATCTTTATTCTTTTTCCTGCAAAATTTGCGGGAATTGTAACTTCTCGTTCATATTTGGCATGGTCGGTTTTGAATCCAGGTCGCGCATCCCAATACTCCGGAACTGGAATGACAGTCTTCTCACCACCAACAGGAGTGAAACTCCAATTGCCATTTATTGATATCTGCTCGCGCAATTCAGGAGCAACGGCATTAGTTGAAACCATTATCATTACCACACCCAACAAAGTTATTAATTTTTTCGAGAGATTTACTAACATATTATACCTTCAAAGTTAATTATTTTAAATTCAAAATTTTCACCGGTGCAAAAAAATCACCTGGTTTATTAATAAATAACGGTCCAACGTATAGTTATGCCTTACTCTGCAAATTGCCATTTCCCCCACAATTGTGGCATCAGCATTGCTTCACCCGGGACATCGCTTATTAATCCACTTTCTTTGTTATGCCAATATAAACGTTGAATTGTTGTACGGCCATCACTGCGCAAAATACCAATGTCACCATTAAGTATTAATTTCGGTTTCAATTTAATTCCCAAAGTCGATAAAGGTATAGATGTTTCATAGTCACCACCATTGCCTGCAACTTGCACTTCAGTACTGACATCTTTAACACAATCCATCATAATGCTCCGCCAGGGTGAACTGAATGTATATGGTTGTTTATCACCGGGTAATACCGGTAGATACAATACTGCCAGTGGTTTGCCATTTACCATGGTGACCAAAAGGCGCAAATCCCCTGCTATTGCGGCAGTTCGGGACGAATCAGCATTTGGGTTACTACCTAACATCAAATCCAGTGCGCCACCAGTTTTAAACAGTAGTTGCCATGCATCAGGTTGATTATTAAACAATTTAGTATCAGATGTTTGATAAGCCGTATAAATACGGTCACCGCTAATTGCTACTGGAGCACGTATTTTATCACTTATTTGTACCCAGGATGCATTTTCCCAATCATTTAATTTTCCATCCACCACCGGCATAGTTTTTGGTGCTGTAATCGTTAAGGTTTCCATACTTTCTTTAGGTTTAAGTAGATTTTCATGCTTTATCTTAAGATAATCTATGGTTGTTGAAAGTAATTCCGGCGTTAAATCAAGCTTGATATCCGGTATTCGTGTTATTGATGACAAACCATCAACACGTACAATCGCGGCGGTAGTCATACCAATAGATAAGTAAACTTTACCGTCTTGTGCCTGAGTTATAGTGGGATAAAAACATTCATCATGCAAACTTACATCATTAAGCAATACATTTCTTGTTGCAACGGTTGGCCATGCTTTGCCTTGTCTGATATCTTTAAAAAGCGTTGCTACAAACATTCCATCAGCAGTAAACAGGTATACAACTCCCTTATTACCATTTATTGCCCATAATTCTTCCCTTGTTCCCTGTGGTGATACCGATAATCCGAGGATGCGCGTAGTGCCAATGAGATATCCGGGATATTTGGGTTCCGGTGCGGTTTGCGAGGCATGCAAGCCAATAGTTTCGCACGGGTAAGTCCATTTTAACAAACCATCTTTTGCCCCTGCAATGGCACTGACAACTTTTCCCGGTGGTGTTGTCATTACCGTCCAACCATCTTTTAATATTAATACCTGACCGCCACCACTTGTATTGGCAAGACGTGCGCCATTGAATAACTGATCAGATTTTTTCAAATCAAAAACCGGAATGTTATTCGCCGTAAAAACAGGTTGATATCGTTGTGTCAGTGATGTTGCCAAAATCATATTTTTATCGATAGTCAACATCCCTGTTGTACCCAGCAGATATTTCACCTCTTCAGGTTGCATTTGCCCGTCTGCGTTCTGGTCACTCCAGGAAAAGATAGTCGCGTTATTGCTATCCCAATCACCTTTATATGGTGCTTTTTTTAAAATATTCCAATCATTTGCCTGTCCAATAGCAGCAACCGGCACTGCGTTATCATCCCGCATTAACCAGAATGAAGCAATACTTTCGCCACCGACAGGATTATCCGTATATAGATTTGTCATATATTGATGGTTATTTAAGTAAATCGGCAATTGCGGTAATCCAGGTAATGAAACATATTTTTTTTGTGGCAAATAATAGATAGACGAAAGTTCTGTTTCACCTTTCTCCCAATTTAACTTAAACTCCATACCCGCATCAATATCAGCATAGTAAAATCGGGATGGATTACGCGGGTCAAGATTGCCACCACCACCATACCTGGTAGGACCATAAAAAGCCTGTATTAATTTTCCATCAAGTGACCACATGCTTACTCGTTTAGGCGTAAAAGAGTTTTCCGCAACCCACAGATGCGCGTCCGGGGTAATAGCCAATCCCAACGGGTGTTGCATACGGTTAGGGTCATAAGTGCCGATATTTATTCCGCCAGGGATACCAATGGTGCGCAGAAAAGTACCATCCGGGGTAAAAACCTTCACTTGCTGACATATACCATCGTCACTGACATATATATTTCCCTGTTCATCCAATGTCAATCTGCGGGGTAACTCCAGTCCTTTATCAATTACTACAACTGGTTTTGGCAATACCATCTCTTTGGATGGTTCCGGCAACAGATAACGGACTACCTGTTTGCCAATAATAGCAAATAACGCACCCTGTTTATCAAAGCATAAACCTTGTGGTGCTTTATCCATCTCAATTGAACACCATTTTTTACCAGATGAAGCATTCACAAAAAGCAGTTCTTCTGTACGATTAAGACTAACCGCTATCAGGTCATTGTATATTGCTAGTCCTTCAACACTGGCCATGGGTTTATCTAAAAATGATTGAATATATAATCGGTGACTTTGACGACTTATACCCCAAATTTCGAGAACTCCATTATCTGCACCTGCCATATAAGCTTCGTATACCGGATTTGCGGTAGGTTTTGTATCTGTCGCTAACAAATATCCACCCCACCAACCACCTCCGGCGCCTATAGTGCGCACACCTTTTAAGCGGTGCCCATTTAAATCAACCCAAACCAACCCATCTCCCGATTCGGCAACACGACTTCCTATTAAAACTTAGTTATTTGGTAATGACAACACCGCGGAAGGTGGTGAATGGTCTGCCAACCATCCTCCAGATGATTCAGTCGATTCATCGGTTGGCACTACCCCAGTGCCTGTATATGGGTTTACTGTATGCTGACCGGCAATACCAATTGTTGGCCAGGGAGGATTACCGGCATTATACGGCGTCATTTCGTAGTGAAGATCAATGGCTTTACGCGTTATTCCGGATATAGAATATGTACCGGGTGCCACCAGTGTTCCCTGAATTGAATATTTTCCGGCCTGGTCAGGTTGTATACAATCATTCAATCCATCCCACCAAATAGTATTTTCTCCTGCTGGGAATTCAGTCTCACTAATAAGATTGCGAACACGTACCCCTTGCGCATCGTTAATAACTATCGTGACAACACCTGGTTCTTTCAGAGAAAAACGAATGGGAATTGGTGGGTGTGATGTATCTGCCACTGCAATAATGGCGTATAACAAGAAGAAGAATCCAACATTTATCAAATATCTCATGATAGATACCTTTTTGGTGGTTTATAAAATAATATCCCCTTATATAAGGGGATATTAATAAATCAGAGTTTTTTAAAACAGGACTTTCGCTTTTTAGCAAAAATCTGCATAAAATTGGTCGCTTCGACAGGCTCAGCGACCGATCACTGAGCCTGTCGAAGTGACCTGAAGCGAAAGTCCTGTAAGAATATATTATTTGTTCTCTGTGTTTGGTTTTGGTGCGGTTGTTTTTGTGTCATCCTTCTTTTCTTCAGGATATGGCGCATTGCCAATATCTTTCAATACTACAAAACCACGTAATCCAGCAACCTGAGAACTATTACCTGTTCCTGCTTTTATATCAGAGTTTTCATCTTTCCATGGCAGCAAAACACGCAAACGTACTGCTGAAGTAGTAACTGTTTTTCCTAAATTAACCAAAATGTTTTGAGCATATCTAAACGGTACCTGCAGTTTTTCTTCTGTTCGGTATGCCTTCCAATCAGTATCTTTCACTTCCGCATAATCATTGGTTGGCTCACCTTTATACGCATCTAATGCATATTGTTTAAAAAACGGCGAAGTCAAAAATACCGCCTGAATGGCTTGTGGCTGTTTCCATGAAAGGACAATCCATTGCGGATTATCAACAGTAATATCTTCTGGCGCACGTACATTCCAAGGCATATCTTTTGGTATTCCGTTTGAATTTCCAAGGCTTGCCAGAGTTACTGATGATGATGTGATATTCACATAACGTTCTGATAATAAACGCAAGGCACTGGCATTGCCATTAATGCGTAACGCACGGACTTTCGTCTTCACTGGCAAAGTGTAAACAACGGCGCCTGCCTGTTCTGCATTTGGTTTTAAAACTTCCCATAGCTCATCATTTTCAACATCACCGGGTAATTCTGCATCCGGTTTCAGTATAGAAATTTTTGTTGTTAACAGACTGTTTCCATTTGCTCCCATTAGTATTGTTCCAATTTTAGTTGGTTGGTTAAGTACCAGACGCACACACTTAGCACCACCACCCGGCCATGAATGACCGCCCATAAAACGCACATAATCCTGAATACCAAGTGCCCACAGAATTACGTCCTGACGTGAATTACGTCCATAATCTGCTTTTGGGTAATCAAGGGTATCATCCCAATTAATACTATCAGCTGAGATAGCCATGCTGAAAGGTTTAGGAACAGGTGTTTCTTCAGCAGCACGCAACATTTGCGGTGCTAATAACATCATTGCCAGTGCTAAACCAGCAAAAAAACGAAAAAAATAATTACTTTTGACCATTTTGTATTACCTACCTTTAATAAATACCTGTTTGACCGATAGGCTTAAATTGTACCACACTTGATTGTTTAGAGACAACTTAAGTTTGTACCACAGCCTGTCGTGAGATTTCATTTTTTGCGGTTTATAAGATGGCTATTTGCTGGGGGAGATACCGATACACCCGGCAATTCGTGATCCGCATACCGGCACGGAAACTGGAATCCACCCGCAAAGGTCCAGAGAATTTTGTTGTATAGTTGAAAAGGACTGAGACAGTAGTACCGCCATTATTGCTTTGCAACCCTTTGACCACATTACCTTGCCGTTTGATATACAAGGTCCAGTTCTGGCGACTAGCCCCCCCTGAAGTATCGACGCCAAGTTCATGGAACCAGACGCAATTATTCCCACCGTATAACGCCTGAATACCATAATTAATTGCTGCACGCGTCCCATCCTTGGTGGCAGTAGTGGCATCGGATAAGCCACAAACAGCCACACCATCAATGCCATACCAGGTCACGTATCCATCCCCATACAGTGTGACGGAACTCACCGCGCCAACATCCCAAAACGCCCCGGATTTCGTCGCCGTCAGCGTGCTGCCGGTGCCATCTGCAGAATACGTCGGGGCAACACCGATACAGGAATTCCAGACAACAGTATCAAACGGTATTGTCGCAACTGCCACGTGTCCATCTTCGTAGCTGGCGATAAATTTTCCGCTATGACGAGTTAAATCCAAGTCTTGATACGTGTAACCGACATTCGCGTAAGTGCCATCACTGCCTGTTGGCGTATGCTGTCCATCAGCAGTCAACATCTCGGTGGTCGGGTCCGTCATTTGTCCCAGGGGATATCCAGCCATATCACGAATAAAAATGTAACCGTTTGGCGTACTCTTCCCTTTCGTGGGACAAACCAGGATCCCGGGATCAATGCTGATATCACTCCACATAGTAGTTTCCGATGGCAGTGATTCTTCATGATCCTGCGCATACATTTGCACTGTTGCTGCAATCTGTCGTTGATTAGACTGACAGGTAGCAACCCGTGCTTTTTCACGGGCTCGGGCGAATACAGGAAAAAGAATGGCGGCTAAAATTGCAATAATCGCAATTACCACAAGTAACTCAATAAGGGTAAAACCCTTTAAAAATGGTTGTCGGGACATAAAATCTCCCCTTAAATAAATTATTACTAACACTTGCAAACCACTGTTTGACCGGTTAGCTAAATGATGTTATCATTAACATTGTAGCCTGTCAATATGTATTTATAATATTTTAAAAAAATACAAGGAAATATTTTAAATATGCAATTGACAACAAAAAACAACTCTATTATTATTAAATGGGGAGCAGTTAATGCCTATACAATCACAAAATAACGCAAAATCATCTGTAACCTTAAAGATGTTGGCAGATCGTTGTGGTGTAAGTAAATGGACCGTTTCACTGGTGTTACGGGGAAAACCGGGTATCAGCGAAGCCACCGCGTCAAAAGTGCGTGCTATGGCAGAAGAAATGGGTTATCAACCCGAAATGAATGAGGGTGCGCGTCGTCTGGCGTTACGCAAACAAGGAAAAACGGCGATCAGTCATGTTGTCGCTTTGTTTTTTCCGCCGACAATTCCTATGCCAATATACTTCACTCTTCAATTTCAGGGAGTGATGGAAGGTTTAATGGCACAGAAATTTAGCCTGCTCACTTTACATAGTCCCCCGTTTTCCGCGGAACAGATTGACGATTCATTATGGTATATTTTCTCCCGCGGTGATATTGATGGCGTACTTTTATCCGAAACAGAAGACGCCCATCTTATAATTCCTCAACGTTTACGACAAAACCGGGGGTTTGGCAATCGACCAATTATTTCATTACTTGACCCTTTTAATAGTGATAATGCTGTGGTTGCTGATGAACGTCAGGGTGCCTACCTGGCGACACGTCATTTATTAGAACTGGGACATCGTCACATTCTTCAATTTATTCGTCCTTTATATCCTACCCCACATTATAAACTTAACCAGCGAATACCCGGCATAAAACAAGCATTTGAAGAATGGAAACTTGAGACTGATAAACATTTGCATACTTACGAGGTTACGGTATTACCAAGTTGGTGCAATCCGGCCTTTGCCCCCCGTTACATTAATTCACTAAAAAACCATACTGAATTGGATGCCCAGGAACAACAATTTATTTCATATTTAAAATCGCATCCGGAAATTACCGCAATCATGGCTATTAACGATTCTAATGCGCTATTTGCCTGGCGGGCATTGTTGCGGGCAGGTATGCGCGTACCGGATGATATTAGCATTATAGGTTTTGATGACACAGATGGAATGATAAATGAATTCGGTGAAAACCTGCTCACCTCGATACATGTACCATTAGCAGAGATAGGACGCGAAGCAGCTAATCTGATAGTGCGGCAAATAACAGGAGAAGAAGATACACGCGAGGTGACAATTTTACCAGTAGAATTAATGGTCAGAGAATCTACTGCGCAATTAACAAGTGACGATAATGCCTGAAAAAATATCATCATAAATTATCAGCGAAAGTCATGCCTCATAATACTTTTCAAATTTTAAAATATTTTAATGAATATCTTAATGAAACGCTACATTTACATTGCAATCTATTGGCATAGCCGAAAATAAATTGTACAATAATTAGCGATAACTAACCCATTAATGGAATTAATCAGAGAATAGTTCTTATATTTCAGACTTACAACACTTCTGCCTGGTTGAGATTTAGAA
The DNA here is from genome assembly GCA_964573385.1 of uncultured bacterium. GTDB lineage: Bacteria > Armatimonadota > Hebobacteria > CAIYQO01 > CAIYQO01 > JBAXQQ01. The sequence goes on along the minus strand of CAZNLA010000060.1, from coordinate 8,256 downwards.
ATGGACGTTTAATTTACTTAAACGCAGATGATTTGGAAAAAAAATGCATGATTTTAATTTTTATAATGTGGCACCGGTTGGCTTTATTACAATTAACGAAAATATGTTAATAAAAGAAGCCAATCCTGCTGTTTGCAATTTACTCGGGGTAACTAAAGAAGTATTGTTTAACCACCCAATACTTCAATTCATTCATCCTGAGGATTATCACATTTACCAGAAACATCAGCAGGAGATTTTAGAAAAAGATACGCCAAATGTGTGCGAATTACGTATGCTGAAACAGGATGGGTCGACATTCTGGACACGAATGGAAGGTGTAACAACAACAGACATTGCCGGTAATTTAAATTGCTATATTGTAATGAGTGACATAACTAAAAACAAAAAAGCTGAAGAAGAACTGCACAAATCATATTCATTATTAAATTCAACACTGCAGTCAACAACTGACGCGATTTTAGTAGTAGATACCAATGGCAAAGTGATGATATACAACCAGCAATTTGTTAAGTTATGGCGAATCCAGGAATCCCTTATAGCTACACAAGACGATAAAAAGATTCTTAAACACATTGCTGATCAGCTAATGAATCCTAATAAATTTATCGAAAAAGTAAAAAAAATATACAAATCACCGGAAGCAGTCTCAAAAGATACTCTTGAATTAATAGATGGTCGTTTATTTGAAAGTTATTCTCAACCACAACGTATTGATAATTTAATTGTAGGAAGAATCTGGAGTTTCCACGATTATAGCGAACGTAACCAAGCAGAAAAAGCACTGCATGAAAGTTCTCACCTGTTACAAACATTGGCTAACAACCTGCCGGATGTTGTACTTTTTAAAATGATTGCCGATTTTGAAGGTAACCGAATTTTCACCTATATTAGCGATGCTGTTTGCCGTGTTAATGAATTAACTGTTGAGTCAGTAATGGCTAACGCGAACGTGTTGTTGTCGCAGATGTTACCGGAATACCTACCCGGATTAAAGGATGCCGAAGAAAAAGCCGTCAGTACCGGTGAAAACCTGAATTATGATTTTCAGGCTAAATTACCCGGTGGAAAAATACGATGGTTTAAAATTTCATCTTTTATTCATTTGCTCTCCGCTAAACATGTAGCAAGTGAAGGTGTCCAGATTGACATAACTGAGTTTAAATTAAAAGAAGCGGCATTAAGAGAAAGTGAAGAACGGCACAGAACTATTCTGCAGACAGCAATGGATGGTTTCTGGACATTAGATATGCAGGGATATTTATTAGAAGTAAACGAAGCGTATTGCCGGATGAGTGGACGTAGCGCAGAAGAATTGCTGAATATGAATATTGTTGACCTTGAAGTTAACGACACGCAAAACGATATTATTAACCGTTTACAAAGAATAAGGGATTATGGTGAAGACAGATTTGAAACGCGGCATCACCGTAAAGACGGGTCTGTTTTTGATGTGGAAATAAAAGTTCAATACCGACCCACAGAAGATAGACTGGTAGTTTTTATACATGACATCACCGAACATAAACGAGTGAATAAAATGCTGCAACAACAGGCGTTTTATGATGTGGTTACAAATTTGCCAAACCGCGTTCTGTTTTACGACCGACTAAACGCGGAATTAGCCCGTATACACCGTACTAATAAAAAAATCACCTTATTATTTATTGATATTGATGGTTTTAAGCAAATAAATGACACTTACGGCCATAAAATTGGTGATGTTGTTTTGCATGAAATTGCTGATAAATTATATAAATGCATTCGCGAAACCGATACTGTCGCCCGTATCGGCGGTGATGAATTTATTATCATGCTGACAGATATTACTGATGATTGTTTCGTAGAAAAATGCGCTACACGTATATTAAATGAAATATCAAAACCAATAATTACTGCAGGTACTGAAATAAAAACATCAGTAAGCATCGGCATAACAATGACTTCCGATGGGTCTACAAATCCGGAAGTTATGATTAACCATGCGGATGAAGCGATGTATACCGCAAAGGAATCCGGGAAAAACAGATTCGCGTGGTATACAAATAAATTGAACTCAAATAAAAAATCACAAATATTGAATAATTAACAGGTTCCTATTTTAACAGCAGGACTTTCGCTTTAAAAGAAAAATATGCTTAAAAAATAGTCGCTTCGACAGGTTAAGCGACCGGTCACTGAGCCTGTCAAAGTGACAATAAGCGAAAGTCCAGTAACAGCTAAATTGTAATTTTTTCTGTTTCACCTGCACCTATTTTGCATATCTGCCAATTCAATATTTCCGCTTTTCCGGGAATGTTTTTTACATCTGTGGATTTTTCCGCAAATATTCTCACGTCCGCATCAAATGCAGTGGGATTTTCTATTTCCAGGGTCGTTTTACCGTCAACCATACTTACTAATTTAACATTTATATGGTCAAATACGCAGATAAATCCGGTATCTGATTGTAAATAGATTCCCGGTAATTCAGTAAGTGTCAGCATTAACGTAACTTCCGGCCAACAGGAACCGAATAAAGAACCACCAATATTTTCTTTCTCTTCCCAATCGCTGAAATTAACTCGTTCACACATATACCCTGGTTTCATCATTGACGAATCACCTATCTGTTTGTCTGTGCGACACAAATACTGTGTTATATTATGTGCTGTTTCCTGAATCTGGTTAAGATACAAAATATTACCGGTGTAACGGAATAACTTGAATAACGCATCGCCGGAAAGGGTGCATGGACCAGGTGCGCTATGTTTATTCTGCACATTTGCCCATACAGAACCGGCAGCACGTATATCTAACCGGCCAAACCATGAATCCGGTGGAAATGTATAATCATATGAAGCGCACCAGGTTATACTTTGGTTTGCCATTGCTTCCGCGCGTGCCAACCAATGTTGTTTTCCGGTTGTCTCGTATAAAATAATGAATGATTCCAACATGGCAAAGGCAGATTCGCTGTCAGCACATTTAAGTATTTCACCCGGACCACCTATCGTAATTCCTGCCTGAACATGAATATCAAGTTGTTCGGCTAATGCCTCTGCTGTTTCAATGTAATCAGCATTCTTATAAAACTGTCCGGCAAGCGCGAGAGCACCCGGAACCATCGCCGCCGCGGTAGAACCACCGATAATTACTTCACCAGTTACACAGTCGAAATATTGACCTAATTGACCATATTTCTTGAAATTTGTAACAAAAAGGTCAGCTAACTTTTTAGTGCCATTTTCCCAATCAGTCGGCAATTGCCACATTTTATCCTGAACCTGCAATGCCATAAATGTTTTTATAAGAAAATACAAAGCGTCAGCCTGTTTGCGCACCATATACCATGTTTCAGTTCCGGGGGTATCAAAACCATCACCATATGATAAACCTTTATGCCTGACAGCTTGGAACAGACCATTTTCAAGCTGAGTTGTTGAAAATATCCAATCAATATTCCGGATTGCTCTGTTTTTAGATTCCGGCGTACCTGCCATCAACAATGGCAATGTCACCATACCACCACCAACCCAGCCAATTTGCCAGTTATGAAATTTGCTGTTAGCGGCGGCCTCATGGGTTCCAACGCGATAAAAACCTTCATCACACCAGTTATCACGCTGATATTTCTCTTCTATAATTTTCCATGCTGCCGAATATGGTAATTCATGCTTTAAAACGACTTCACCACTGATATCTTTGCGGACCAACGCAAAGCGGTTATATAAATCCTGTATTGATGTCGCGGGAAATTGATACAAACAGAAAGATATCGCAATTGATTGACCATTGGTCAGTTCAACGCCTTTGTCCCACGATGGTGTCGCGGTATTCATCATGGTATATAAAGTATCTCTGCGCACACCCGGTGCCTCAACCCGCAAAACTGCCCCGGTACGGTCTGTATTTTCCTCCACCGTTAAACCATGGTTTCCATATATGCTACCTTGTTCGGTAAGTAAAATCATTGCGTAACCGGTATTCGCGTCATAAAAACTTATACATGGGGTGGTTACATCACCGGTTAATAATTGAATACGCGAAGTGGCGTTATCATCAGCATTCAAGCGGGGTACATCAGTAATTATCACTGGTGCGTCAAGCCCAATATCATTTTTTTCATGTACCATGGGTGGATATGTATAGTTTCGGCACGGATAACGATTTCCGTTATAAACCGCCGCCGGCATCATAACAAAATTATCACGCGACCATGGCGTAACCAACCACTCTATCGCCACCGCGATATTACAGGCACTTCCTTCTGTAACAATAAATTCTGCCTGCCCATTCCGCATATCATCAACTTGTGTAACAACATACTTTATTTCCCATGTTGCGCCGGCAAACTTAATTGTCTCTGATATATTCCCGTCAGCAGATAAATCGACAGCAATATGACTCAATTCATGACTGCCATCAAACTGCGTTAAACGTAATCGTGGTTGTAAATTGTTTTTTAATTTATTTGTTGACATGGTTACCCCTTAATTTTAAAAAAACACCGGATTAAACATCGATTGTAGTTTTCAGTTATTACCAATTTAATATTTCCAGATACCTGTTAAATTCCCTACCATTCTATTTACGATAAACGGTAACTTTTGATATTATTGCAATATACTGTTAAAGCGAAAATGAACCTGTTATAAATAGCCATATATAACTAACCGGAGATTATATTACATGATTTCGAAACCTAATATTATTTTAATTAATTGCGACGACCTTGGTTATGGTGATATCGGTTGTTACGGTTCCACCATAAATTCGACACCTGCCCTTGACCGGATGGCCGAAGAAGGGATTCGTTTCACAGATTTTTACATGGCAGCACCGGTCTGCAGTCCTTCGCGTGGCGCCATGATGACTGGTTGTTATCCGCGTCGTATAGGTTTCGGCAGTTTTGATGGCCAATGGGTACTTTTCCCCGGGCAACCAGTCGGTTTAAATCCTGATGAAATTACTATTGCGGATTTGTTGCGTCAACAGGGGTATGCAACCAAAATAGTCGGCAAATGGCATTGCGGTGACCAACCGGAGTTCCTGCCTACCCGGCATGGTTTTGATGAATATTTCGGTATTCCTTATAGTAATGATATGGGACGCCAAACCGGCCGTAAAGACTGGAATTATGCGCCATTACCATTACTGCGAAATGAAGAGGTTATACAACAGCAACCTGACCAATCCGCCCTTACCGAACGGTACGCGGAAGAATCTGTTAAATTTATCCGCGATCATCAAACACAACCATTTTTTCTGTATCTGGCGCATATGCATGTGCATTTGCCGCTTTACGCCCCGGCACGATTTATACGGGAATCACAAAACGGCACATATGGTGCGGCAGTTGCCTGTGTAGACTGGGTGGCGGCAGTTTTACTACATGAACTTGCACAACTGGGAATTGACGACAATACGCTTGTAATCTTCACATCTGATAATGGCGCGCGTGGTGACCATGGCGGTAGCAACGCGCCTCTGCGTGGTGGTAAATGCACAACCTGGGAAGGCGGGATGCGGTTACCATGTATTATGCGATGGCCCGGACATATCCCGGCAGGAACGGTATCTGACGCAATTGTTACATCAATGGATTTTCTGCCAACCTTCACCGCATTAGCGGGAGGTGTTGAACCCACAGACCGCATTATCGATGGCAAAGATATCTCCTCACTGATTTTAGGTACCGAAAACGCGTCACCACATGAAACATTTTTCTATTACCGGTGCGATGATTTGGAAGCAGTCAGACATGGCGACTGGAAACTTTTTCTGCAGAGATGGGACGGTACCATTAAAAGCGAACGCAAGGTATGTGAATTATATAACCTGAAAAATGATATAAGTGAAACAAACAACGTTGCCGATTTGTACCCGAATATTGTTAAGGAACTGCAAACCATTGCAGACGAATGCCGACAGGATTTGGGGGATGGCACAATACCAGGTGCCAACTGCCGTCCAATCGGACGTGTTGAACATGGCAAAACATTAACAGAGTTCAATCCTGACCATCCATATATAGAAGCGATGTATGACCTTTCAGATTCCGGATAAATCAGGTTTTGTAAGAGCTTGTATAGATAAAAAAAATCATTGCAAATCGGGACTGACATCGAGTGGCAAAGCCAGGAAGGTGTATGTCCCATTGTGATATCGCAATGTGTTGTAAAGAACTTATTAAATCAGGAATTTCGCTTAAAGTCACTGAACCTGTCGAAGTGACCTTAAGCGAAATTCCTGTAATGATTTTTTAATTTAGTCGCTAATACTCCAAAACTCTTTGTGGTCTTTGCGGTCTTTGCGGTCTTTTGTTGTGAATATTATCATTTAGAACATGCTGTCATACCACGACAACATAACACATATTGACAATTATTGTGTTAAAAGATAGTTTATATCAGATAATTACTGTTGTTTAACCGATATAATTGGCCGTGATAACGGTTTTTGGCATTTTAACTTTGGAGAAAAATATGAAACTGTTTTGGCAAGTGGGTATGGTATTCATCATTTTGATGTTATCAGTTAGTGCATGGGCAGAAGAAACCGGTATGAGTCTGAATAAGCAGATAACCGTTGTGCCAGCACCCGGCAAGGTGGCTATTGACGGCAGTACAGACGATTGGGATTTGTCGGCGGGGGTTTGGAGTTATAACAGCCCAACCATCGTGAATAAATTCAGCGTTTGGACACATCTGATGTGGGACGATAAAGGTGTTTATTTTCTGGCGCGATTTGCGGATTCAACACCATTAGAAAACCCAACCATGGGCAAAGATTTCGGACAAAGTTGGAGAAATGACTGCTATCAGGCACGGGTAATATTTGATGACAGAAAGCCGGAAGAACACCAGATGCATGTTAATATGTTCTTCTCCGCACCTGAAAATAAACCTTACATGATTATTCACCATGGCGGTTTTGGCGACCCCGATACCGGCCCGGTAAAGGCTGACCAGGAAGCAATATTGGGACCGACGATGGAAAATGCCGGGGGCAAAATAGCTTTTAAAAAATGGGATAATGGCAAGGGTTATAATTGCGAGGCTTTTTGGCCCTGGAGTTATTGCCGATTCAGTGGCAAACCACTTAATCCTGGTGAACAGTTTACCTTTGGCACCGAGGCATTATGGTCAAATAGCAGACTGGCAGATGGTATTAAAAACGATAAAGTAAACCGCATTTTTATGTTCCGCGCCCGCAGTGGTTGGGGTTCTGCCATTATCAGCGATAAAGGTCACCTGAAACTCACCGAAGAACAGGAACAGATATATGCCACCCGGTTGAAAGCCTTCATCGATTATGACACCTACGGATCTATTCCGATTTCATATAGTTTGCCCAACGACGGCACACGGGACGTTACTGTCGCAATTGATGATGCGTCCGGCAAACGTGTTCGCAACCTGTTTGGGCAATATCCGCGTTCGGGCAAAGATAATAAAGAATATTGGGATGGACTGGATGACGCCGGCAAACCGGTTACCCCCGGAACTTATACAGTATCAATTGTCGACCATAAACCTGTTGAAGTTTCTTTCGTCAACAGCGTATACAACGCCGGAACACCGCCATGGAAAACCGAAAGAGGAAATAAATTGTGGGGGTCAAACCATGGTTGCCCAACAACTATAACAACCCGCAAAGATACATTGCTGGTAGGTTTCACTGGTGTTGAGGGTGCCACCGGACTGTTACGGGCAAATGCAGACGCGATTATACAGTGGACGGACAGTGGCGAAGTTGCCGATGTGACAATGGATGACAAATATGCCTACGCGCTGTCACCTGATTCATGGATTCAACAAACGGTAATCCGCCGGTTTGACCTGACCAATGGCCGCACTATTCCATTTGACGATGAAAATAAAAGCGTTCACATTGTATTGCCAATTAACTTTAAAGAAACCGCTATTAGCAGTTCACTGGCGATATCCGGTGATACGGTTTACGCGTTGCTGATCCGCAATGACCCAAAACAAGGCAATCTACTGGTCGGCATTAATACCAAAACCGGTGCGATACAGACAGATGGTTTAACGGCAGGCACATTGACAGCAATCACCGCACTGAACGATGTGGTATATGGACTGCAGAAAGATGGTACTGTACAGGAATTAAATATGAAGTCCGGTACAGCGATAAAACTGTTTATTATAGAAAAAATTGCTTGTCCAACCCGGTTGGCAATCAGTCAGGATGGCAAACGTTTCGCGGTAAGCGACCAGCAAAGTAATCAGGTATTTGTGGTGAGTGCCAAAG
>CAZNLA010000059.1:0-16935 GCA_964573385.1 uncultured bacterium | reverse complement strand
GCCTAAAATCCTGACTTTTTTTGTGCGGATTTGGTTGCTAACGGCCTAACACCTAACCAACCACGATGTTGTAAAAATATAGAGCACAGGAAAAAGCCTGCGATTATAACCTTGGGGGGGAAATCGCAGGCTTCTTTATTGTGAATAAATCACAATTCTATGAGCATAACCGTCTTATCTTTCGGCTACTATCACTCCAAATATATCTTCCAGTAATGTTAACGCGCCATGATATCCGGCATAACCACGGTTAATAACAACACGATTACCAATTGGGTAGCTAACTGATAGGTGACCTGCATTTATACTTTTCGCAAACTCACGTTCCAGATGGCTGCCCAAAACAAATGCCGGACTAAAAGCATGATAAAATTTCTGTCCACGGTTACGTGGCCAAAGATCTGCAAAATGACGGGAAATCTCTGACGCATCTGTCTCAAAAACCACATTCGGTTGTATACCGGATTCCAGTCCTGCTATCGCATTCCGGTAAATATGGTGGTCATCTTCGGATAATTCATCAGTCACCACCGTTAAATGTGGAATCCAACCAAGGTCATCAGCAAGGAAACGGGTCAACGCGGTGGCATAATTAGCGTCACCCACCACAACCGCGTAACGTTGCAGGTCAAGGTCATTATATGTATCTGCTACACGATCAATAAAAAAGTAGTAGTCACGCACTTCCTCAGCAATTACAGCATCAATTATATCTGGTGAAATTTCAAGTTTTTCCCCCACCTGACGAATAAACCTGCTGGTGGCAGTTGGTCCAATGGGAAAGTCAGTTGATAAAAATGGCGTATCATGAACATCCCGGAATAGTTTCGCCGCATTTATACCATAACGTTTTGATACAACCACATTCAGGCTGGCACTGCCGGCATTATATAAATCGTCAAGTTTGGCACCATCAGTAAAAAATGTGTTAACAGTTATTCCTAATTTATCCAGCGATTTTTTAAGCAGGCAGAGATTTCCACGCCAGTAAACATCCTGCCCCGGTACTATTCCCCAAAGATTTATTTTGGTCGTATCCTTCACTTTCTGCTGTTTTACTACCCGACGAAACAGGCCTTGCAATACTAAATCGTAACCTTTGTAACCATCACCGCGAAAACCGCCGGTTTCAACACCGATGATTGCGGTCTGGTCAGAATATTCACGCACAACCGACTGAATATCGTCACCAATCATGTCTGTGGTACAACCTGTAAGTATTACATAAAGGTCACCTTCAACTATCTTCAATGTATTACGTACCTGTTCATCCAATCTTTCGGTACCGCCAAACACAATTTCCTGTTCCCCGACATTTGAACTGGGGACAGATGTCCCACCGCAGAATCCTGCTCCCAAATACCCGGTGCTGCCATACTGATTGTAATAAATACTGCCGCCACAACCTATTGCTGAATGCAGAATAGGCACGGCACCCGGCAGTGCGGTGACAGTAAGTAATGCGCCACCTAATGCACAAAAGGTGCGCGGTCTTTCGATAAATGAACTATTAGATGATGTCATCGAGTACTGCCTCCTTAATATATTTAAACGCGTTATCCTGTAACCATTGTGCCTGATATGGCTGACGCACATGTTGCTTTAAACGTCTGTTGAATCCCGGATTTGCCAATACTCTCCATGCGCGTCGGGCAATTTCAAATACACCGGCATATCCGACATATGTATAACCGCCATGATACACCGGGATGGTAGGTATTCCTGTTTTTGCAGCCCAAACCGAGTCTGATGGGTGACCGAAATAGATATCCGGCAATGTTTTTCCAATTATATTCACTGATTCATATGGATGAACTGTTGCCACATTAATAATTGGTTCATTTTCCTGATTATCTATAAGTTGATTAAGTGCTGTTTCACCGAACTCGTCATAATGGTACGGACGCACGGCAACAATCTCCATCCCCAACTCCTGCAATAAATTACCCAGAGATAACGCACGGACTTCACCCGCGCTAATCATTGCTTTCTTTCCCTGAAGATCTTTTTTTAACGGTGCTAACGCTTCTTCCAATTCAATAGTTTCACGCTTAATAATTGCTTCAGCAACATCTTCCTGGTTAAAGCATTGTGCCACTGCGCGTAACCAACTATTAGTATTTTCAATCCCAATTGGCATAAATCGCTGAACATATGGTACTCCATATCTCTGCTGCAGATGTTTTACAAAATAGTCATCGTGGGTCGGACACGTACTAATAGATAGTGCCGCCTCGGTCACTTTGCGAAAATCATCAGGATGGGCAGCACAGGGAAATATCTGAACATCTAATCCTAACCCCTGCAAAAGGCGCTTCATTTCATTTTCATCTACTGAACCTATGGATGAAACATTCATCAGGTTAACTAATCGGCTACGACGCAAACGTTCGCGTGTTTCTTCCAATTCATCAGTAATCACCGGCGTTTGCTGGATATCTTTATCAAGCAAATTACGCGCGACAGAATGATAAATAGCGTCATATGCAGTCGCCATAATCTTTGTCCGGAAACCTTCGCAATGAACCGGGCATATCTTTGATGAAACCTCTGGTTGAATGCGTTGGGCAACTGCATCAATGTCGTCACCAATAATCCCGGGGACACAACTGGAAATTACTATTATTGCAGATGGCCTGTAACGTCTATCTGCTTCTTTGATAGCTTTTTCAAGTTTTTCCTCGCCACCGGTTATTACATCACGTTCGTTTAAATTAGTTGATAACCATAATGTACCGCGCGGGTTGGCATTTCCCCTTGCCATTTGGGTGCCACGTACGCCGGCATTTTGGGTATGCCCTGCCCCACCGCAACCTATAGAACCATGTACTATCACCACAGCGTCAGTGATAGTATTAACTATTGCTGTTCCCGGCAATAATTGACAGATAGAACCCTGACCAAAACCACGTTGTGCCTGTTTTAGACAGCACCCGCCAAATTGTTTTTTTAAACCACAACCGGTACCACCATATGTGTTACAGGCCCCCAACCGTTCTTCACGTTTGGGGGGAACTTTTTTATCAATATATTCCATATTCACCCCTTTTAAATCAGCATACCTGTGTTATGCCATTTCCAGATATCTGTCACGTTCCCAATCTGTAACCGCACGATTATAAAGTTCAACTTCGTGCCGGCCGATACCAATATAATGTTGCAGGAATCTTTTACTGAAATAGTCTGTAGCAGTTTTGCTTTGTTGCAGCAAATCAAGTGCCTCATTCAAAGTACTTGGTAATAATGGGGCATTTGTATCCAGATATGCATCTGCAACATATTGCGAAACAGGCTCCAGATTATTTTTAATCCCATGCAAACCGGCGGCGATATTAGCAGCAATTATCAAATATGGATTAGCATCTGATGAACCTGTACGATGTTCTATTCTGCTTGCGGAATCAATACCCAATAAAGTTCTTGTCGATACTGTACGGTTATCAAATCCCCATGAGACATTTGTTGGTGCAAATGAATGGTCACGATATCGTTTATATGCATTAATTGACGGTGCTGCCAACGCCAGGAATTCACGCGTGGTATCAAGCAATCCTGCAAGATAATGACGTGCCAGCGAAGTATTTGTGTTAAAATAGTTAGTTTTCTTGTCTAAATCCCATAAACTCTGATGAACATGAAAACCATTGCCAGATTCGTTGCTCCAGGGTTTTGGCATAAATGAAGCATATAAACCATGCTGACGCGCAATTTCTTTAACAGCATTTTTAAATCGTATAGTATTATCGGCAATAGTCAACGCATCACCATATTCAAGATTAATTTCTACCTGCGCCGGCCCATATTCAGGATTTGCCGCTTCAACCGGTATCCCCAGTGCTTCCACAGCTTCGCGAATCTCGCGCAGAACAAACTCTATTTCAGTTCCTTTATATAATGAATAGCATTGTATACCTTCATAAAAAGGTTTCTTATCTTCTGTTAATAGATAGAACTCTAATTCTGCCCCTATCAACGGACGGTATCCAAGTTCATTTGCTTGCCGGATAACCTGTTTAAGGACTTCACGTGGTGCTTCTTCTATAATATCACCATGTTCTGAATAGACATCTGCTAATAATGATGCGCTACCGCGTCGCCATGGAATTTCACTAAAAGTGTGCCATAACGGCTTAGCTACCATATCAGGATAACCATTTTCAAAACTGGCAAGGTCAATGCCAGGGAAAACTTCACATTGAATATCCCATGCCAATGCGGCTTTGCAAATAACAACACCGTGTTCTGCCGTTTTAAGAAAATGCCGTGCCGGTATACGTTTTCCCCGTAATACCCCGGGGATGTCGGCAAAGCCAATTTCGATGGTATGAATATTTAAATCACGGATTTTCTTTTTTATATCTTCCGGATTTACTTCTTCAATAACATTTAAATCGGCAGAACTTTTTTTCTCTTCTGTAAAGATACTCATTTTATAAAACCTCGCTTTTTTGCCAGTTATGCGCTGTTTGCACAAATTTGGCGATATTTTCCCATGGCACACCATATCCCAGGTCACAACCGGGAAGCATAATATTTGCTCCATCCCGCAGGCAATTATTTACGGAATCCTTCACTAACGCAGGATTACCAAACTCCAACACACTAACCGGATCTACATTACCACCCAATGAAAATTTGCTGTCTGCCAGGGTGTTTGCCAAACTCATTTTCACCTTGGCATCCAGCGATATACAGTCGATGCCGGTACCATGCAAACGTTGTAACCGGTCTGTTATATCACCACAAATGTGTAACATGGATACTTTGCCGTATTGCTTCACCAATGCACCTAATTTTTGTAAATATGGTAAGGCAAACTCGTCAAAATGGCGTGGAGAAATAACATCACCCGATGCTGATGGGTCTGCAATGAAAATACCATCAACCCCATCTATACTTAACATTCTGGTAAAATATCCTATGCTTATTTCATTCACCCATTCCAATACTGCATGGGCGTATGTTTTATCTTTGTATAATGACCGTGATAACCGTTCCAAACCAAGTAGTTGGCCAGAAATAGTAAATGGCGCGCGACCACTTGCCAAAATCATTCTTTTTCCTTTATTTAGTCGCGCTAACGCACTTACCGAATCAAATAAATATTGGATGTTTCGGTCACTCCAAAGATTTTGCAACGCATTTGTATCAGGTGTTTTATTATCTTCCAATGCACCTTTTATTATTTGTGGTGCTCCTTTAGCGTCAAATACGACTTCACTACCCAGAGAACGCGCAATTAACGCGGTTGCTCCCGCACCCGGAATTATAATATCGACATCTAACTTTTCATGGATTTCATGAAAAATACACGCGGTTTCTTCCGCATTGTTTATCACATCTTTTAAATTACGTTTCACCTGATGTATCGGCCAACTCCCACCTAAACATATGCCTACCGGAATGCGTTCAACTGGTTGTCGTTTAATACCATTCAAGGCATTAATTGCTGGTGAATATTCGGTTGTAGATGTCGATTTATTAGTCATTATTTTCCTTAATTAACCGTGCGAGAAAGTATCAGCACGATGTTTATACAACTGATCAGCCAGGTCTTCTTTTCCGGGTATGCCACAGGCATCGGCACGGCAATGGCGACAATGTCGGAATACCGGCAGATATTGTTCTGCCCAACCCCGCACCTGATTTAATAATTGGCAATCCGGAGCAGGGATACTGGCCATTTCATGTTGTGGAATCAAAGGTATTATGTTATATAACGAAGCACCGTGTGCCGCAACTGTTCGTGCAATTAATGGTATATGTTCATCATTTACACCCGGAATTAAAACACTATTAACTTTTACCACCAAACCCAGTTGCGCTGCTTTTTCAATTCCGGCAAGTTGCGAACTTATTAACAACTCCGCACCTTCTTTTCCTGTCAGCAATTTGCCATATTTAACGATACCACCATTTATAAGTGGCAATATTAACGGGTCAACGGCATTAACAGTCACAGTTATGGTTTTAACACCAACATCAATAATTTCATCAACATATTCAGGCAGATTTAAACCATTTGTGCTTAAACATCCAATTAATTCCGGGAACTCATCATGTACCAGACGCAAAGCAACTAAAGCATGTGGAGTAGCCAGTGATTCACCCGGACCAGCAATCCCCACAACACTTATAGTAGGACATAGTTCAATAGCACGTCTTACTATATCCACTGCTTCCTGAGGTTGAATAATTCCCCGGCTAACTCCGGGACGTTCATCAGTAGTATTAAACTCACGACGGCAGAAACGACAGCGAATATTGCAGGCCGGACTAACCGGCAAATGAATACGGCCATGTTTAACATGCGCATCAGCATTAAAACATGGGTGACGTTTCACCAGATGCGAAAAATCTGTGCTCTTTTTTATTTTTATATCTTCTGTCATAAAACCTACCTTTCCGGTCGGAAAACTACATTAGAGAACCCATTATATATTTTACTTTTAAGGGTTGTCAATAGTTCTAAAAAACTTTTTTTTAAAATTCAGGACTTGCCAAAATTAAAAAGCTATTTTTTAACTTTTAACCCTAATACCGGTTATTTTAATCATAAAACGCAGACAACAACCTGATACACTCCATAATTTGCCACACCTATCCATGATCTGCTACAACTGGCAAGTTATTAACAAGTAACGATTTTTAAGAATTTTGGATTTTTTTCATTTTCAGACTAACAGGGTATTGACAGCCTGTATTTACGATTGCTATATTAATAACATATTAAACCGCCCGGAATACTAAAGATGGGCAAGGGGAGGTGTAGCATTGATACAAAACAATGCGTTCAGATGTATTGCAAAATGCGACTGGACTAACTGACACTTTAATGGGAGTAATCATACTACCCGATGTATTTAAATTAAAAGGAAAATGAAAATGAAAAAAAATATCACCATTGTCGCGTTATTTGTTATAACGTTATTAGCATCTAATTTATCAGCATTCGCCTATCCCGGCGCGCTGAATGTAGTTCCAACAGCGGATGTGTTAGGTTCGCAGAATATTCGTATCGGTTACGAAACAGATGGAAATAAACACCCCTTCTATACCGGTAACATCCAGTATCTTTATACCCAGGCAGGTATTGGCAACCGTGCAGAGGCAGGTGTTGACTTGTATGGTTTATTTGACACTAACACACCTACAGTAAACGCAAAATATCTGATATTACCAGGTGGTACAAACACTCCGGCTGTTGCTGCTGGTATTTACGGCGTTAACAAACTTTCTAAACCATCATATTATCTGATAAGCACAACCGCGTTCGGTAAGTTTCGCGCGACAGTTGGCGGACAAAAACAGGGAGGCGACACATGGGCTTTATTAGGTGCTGACTATGCTGTTACTCCGGAAGTAACACTGTTGGCAGACGCACAAACAGGTACCGGTCGTCAGGCTACATTGGGTGTTTACTATGTTGCCACACCTGAATTAGGTTTAAATGTATATTACGCAAGAAATAATACCAGTCGTTCATCTGATTACTATGGACTATATGTTGGTTATACTTTCAGCACTAAATAAATTGTAGTCAACCTTATGACATCATCCTTGTTTAATAAGGATGATGTCATTTTATTTAAAAGGGATAAAATTGATGAATGAGAAACAACGGGTTTTAGCAGTCGTAAATCATCATAATACTGACCGTCCACCGGTCGTATGCACAGGTGGCATGATGAATGCCGCCATCGTAGAAGTCATGGAACGCACCGGAAACACCTTGCCGGCAGCACATCATAAGGCTGAACTAATGGCGGCTTTGGCTGCTGATGTGGCGAGAGAAACCGGATTTGAAAATTTTGGCATTCCATTTTGTATGACTGTAGAAGCAGAAGTTCTGGGTAGTCAAATTGATTTTGGTTCACTTAAATGCGAACCCAAAATAGCACATGAGATATTCCCATCTGTAAAATCTGTAGAGTATCGCGACATCGATGGATTGGTTAACGCCGGTCGAATTAAAGTAGTGGCAAATGCTGCTAAGATTCTGTCGACAAAATATCCTGAAACGCCAATTATCGGAAGCTTGTCAGGACCAATAAGTACTGCAGCGTCCATTGTAGACCCCATCCCTTTTTTAAAAGAACTGCGTAAAGAACCCCAGGCATCGCACAAAGTATTGCGCTATGTAACAGATTTTTTAATTGCGTATGCAAAGGAGTTAATTAATAATGGTGTTACAATAATTGGCATCGGGGATCCTACCGCAACCGGGGAAATACTGGGACCAAAAATATTCGCGGAATATGCCATACCCTATTTAAATGATTTAATCGATGGAATTCATTCCACCGGAACACCAGTTCTGTTGCATATTTGCGGTAACATGAATACTGTCAGAACATTAATACCATCTTTACATTCAGACGCTATAAGTACTGACGCAATGGTTAACCTGCGTCAATTAAAAGAGGACTACCCACAACTGGTAACAATGGGTAACCTTAGCACATTTCTATTAGAATCCGGACCGGTTGATAAAATTGCTTCACAGACGGAAAAATTGGTAATGGATGGTATAGACATTATTTCACCTGCCTGTGGATTAAGTACTTCAACAACATTGGCACATATTCAGGCATTTACAAAAACTGTAAAAAAGGAGGTATGAGAGTATGCCGACAGTAACCTTTGCGCCTGCCGGATTAATAATTGATGTTGAAACAGGAAGCAACCTACTTGATGTTGCCAGAAAAGCAGGATATAAAATAGAATCACCGTGCAATAGCGTTGGAACATGCGGTAAATGCAAAATACGTATTGAAGGCAACATTAATACAAATGAAGCAAAACATCACCTGACAGAAACAGAGAAAGCAGGTGGATGGGTTTTGGCGTGTCAGGCGGATATTAATAGTAATATAACTGTATTTTTAAAAAATAAAGAGGAAGCGCAACTAAAGATTCTAAGTGAGGGACAAAGTTTTAATACAACAGTTGCGCCTGATATAAGCAAACATTATGACGAGTCACAGGAAATAACAGTCGTTTCCGCTAATGATATACTTATAGGTTATGAGCAAGGTGACACTATAAAAGATTTGTATGGTGTAGTTATAGATATAGGAACAACAACATTAGTTGCGGCATTAATTGATTTGCATACAGGTCAGGAATTAACTTCGCAATCATCGCTTAACCCGCAAAGCAAACACGCGCAGGATGTTTTATCGCGTATTAGCCTTGCTTCAACTGATGAAGGACGACAATTACTGTACAGATTAATTATCGATGAAATTAACAGTCTTATTCTGCAGATTGCTGACAGACAACAAATATCTGTAAGTTCAATTTATGAAGTTGTTTTCAGCGGAAATACCTGCATGTTGCATTTGGCAACAAATACAGATTCATCGTCTCTGGGTAAATACCCGTATTTATCACAAATTGCAGGTGGTGAATATCGACAGGCAGCAGAACATGGTTTAAATATTTCACCATTTGGTTTAATTTATTTGCCACCAATAATTTCAGGATTTGTAGGCGCAGATATAACATCCGGTATTTTAGCGTCACAATTACATAAAGAAGAAGGCATTGCATTATTTGTTGATATTGGTACAAATGGCGAAATGGC
Organism: uncultured bacterium; assembly: GCA_964573385.1. GTDB lineage: Bacteria > Armatimonadota > Hebobacteria > CAIYQO01 > CAIYQO01 > JBAXQQ01. The sequence continues at coordinate 7,346 of CAZNLA010000059.1, read as the reverse complement.
ATTGGCAGTTAATGGTAAACTATCCGCGACATCAACCGCGGCAGGTCCGGCATTTGAAGGTATGAATATTACCCATGGCATAAGGGCCGGCAATGGAGCCATTGATACTTTTCTTATTAATGGTGATGGGAATGTAGAAATAACAACCATTGGTAACGTTGCGGCAACCGGTATATGTGGTAGTGGATTACTTGATATCGTTGGTGAATTAGTCGCGAATGGTGGTATCACCCCGCCGGGACGGTTTACTAATAATCATGATGATATTGCCACAGAAGTGAGTAAACGAATTTCTACCCAGGATGGTAAAACCATATTTTATCTGACCGATAAAATATGGTTATCACAAAAAGATATTCGCCAGGTACAGTTGGCAAAAGGCGCTATTCGCGCCGGTATAGAGGCCTTATTAGAACAGGTACAGATATCCGCAAATGACGTTGATCGTGTTTTAATCGCCGGTTCATTTGGCTACCATTTGCGTGCCCGCAGTTTATTTCAACTTGGATTGCTACCAATTGAATTCGAAGGAAAGGTTGATTTTGTCGGCAACACATCAAAAACAGGTGGCATAGCATTTCTCATTAATAAAAAAAACCGCAATGAAATTCAACAGTTAGTAAAAGAGATAAAATCGATAGAATTAGCGGATGACCCGGATTTCGAGAAAAAGTTTGTTCAATGCCTGGGATTTTCAGAAGGATACCGGTCAAACTTTAATGATGTCATAGTTTATGTAAAATAAAATTAATAGATATTTAATAAAGTAATGGGACAGATTAAACAATCTGTCCCATTATTTTTTTGGCAGAATCTTCAGAATGATTTAAAGTGAGAAATCTGTACCCACACCTTCAAATAATACTGTGCTCAGATATCGTTCTGCCGCGTCAGGCAATATAACCACAATAGTTTTTCCGGCAAATTCCGGTAAACGTGCTAACCTGTCCGCTACTGCCATTGCCGCGCCACATGATATGCCCACCAATATTCCTTCTTCTTTTGCCAACCTTTTTGCATATTCAATCGCGGTTGCGCTATTAACTGTTTCAATTCTATCAACAACTGACAAATCCAACGCCCCTGGAACAAAACCAGCACCAATTCCCTGAATCTTATGCGGACCGGGTTTTAATTCCAACCCATTACGGGTTTGGGTTAAGATGGGTGATTCTTCCGGTTCAACCGCTACGGATAATATCTGTTTGCCTTTTACATTTTTTATATAACGTGATACCCCGGTTATTGTACCACCTGTGCCAACACCGGATACCAAAACATCAATTGCACCATCGGTATCTTCCCAAATTTCCGGCCCTGTTGTTTTTTCATGAATAGCAGGATTTGCCGGATTTTGGAATTGTTGCGGTAAAAAATATTTTTCAGGATCAGATGCATGAATTTCTTCAGCCTTTGCGATTGCGCCTTTCATGCCTTTAGCACCTTCGGTAAGTACTAACTTTGCACCAAGCGCAGCTAAAACACGTCGTCTTTCAATACTCATTGTTTCTGGCATTGTTAATGTTATCGGGTATCCACGTGCTGCCGCGACAAATGATAACGCAATACCGGTGTTTCCACTGGTAGGCTCAACTATCTCTTTGCCGGGTCCCAACACCCCACGCTGTTCCGCGTCCCAAATCATTGCCGCACCAATTCGGCACTTTACCGAATAAGACGGGTTACGACCTTCGATTTTACCCAATACAGTCGCACCGGATCCCTGCGTTATCTGATTGATACGAACCAAAGGTGTCCGCCCAATACTGAGTGAATTGTCTTCAAACCAATTTGCCATACCATTTTTCCTCCCATGTATTCCGGTTAGTTTACTTTGGTATATTCTACTTAATTCAAAGAAAAAAGTCAATATTTTTACGAATTTTTAATAGAAAATTGACAATTTCCTGAATAAATTTATAATTGACGTGTTGTATAACCATCTTGACAGCATAGTTAACCGACCGGTATAATAAGAAATACAGCAGCATTATAAGCTGTAAACGCATAAAATATTGAAAATATTCAATGTTTAGTAAAAATAAAAGGAGAATGTTATGTCAAAAGGTCCATTAATAGGCCAACCACAAGTAGCGATTCAACCTCCGCAAAGTTTGGGTGTTCAATCCGCCCGTAACCTGGCGACGACAACAAAGACTGTTCCGCAATTTCAGGCAGTCACACCACGTTGGATTCTCAATTTATTACCGTGGGTACAGGTTGAAGCCGGCACCTATCGCGTAAACAGGGTGAAAGTCGTATTGCAACCTGATAACCAGATATCCGCCATTGTAGATGGTGAGTATGGCAGGATTGATCCGAAAAATCTTAAGGCATTATCGCTGTTTCGCAATCTCGATGATACCCTTACAGCATCTATCGCGGAACGCCTGGTAAGTGAAAAATTTAATGTCGGCCAGGTTGTAGTACCAGAAGGAGAATTGGGAAACAAATTCTTTATCATCGTTCGTGGAAAAGTTGAAATAACTAATACTGCTGATAACGGAAAACGTGAACGATTAGCACTTCTTGGTACAGGCGATTATTTTGGTGAATTATCAATTGGTTCATCACCTACAGGTACTGCAACTGTAAAAGCATTAACAAACAGTGTGTTCCTTACTTTGGACCACAGTCATCTGGAAAAACTTTTACACGATTCACCAGATCTGCGTCAGGCCTTAATTACTGCTTTGGAAGAACGGGCAAAATTGAGAGAAATTTCTAATGCGTATGGCGAAAAGTCAATTACGGTGAAATTAGGCCAGTCAGATGAATCATCAATTCCTGGTACTTATGCGGATTATGAAGAAGAACCAAGAGAATATAGCTTGAGTGTATTACAGAGTCTTGTACGAGTTAATACCATGGTCAGCGATCTTCACAGTGCCCCAATCGACCAATTGCGCGAACAGTTACGTATAACCATTGAGACTATCAAAGAACAGCAGGAATGGGAAATAATAAATAATCCGGATTTCGGACTATTGGCAAATGCCGCGGCATCTATGCGCGTACCTACCCGTAGTGGTCCTCCTACCCCTGACGATTTGGATGAATTGCTTGCGAAAGTATGGAAAAAGCCGGCATTTTTCCTGGCACACCCAAAAGCTATTGCTGCTTTTGGACGTGAATGCACCCGTCGTGGCGTTCCACCGCCGACAGTACCATTGTGGGGATGCAGTTTTGTTACCTGGCGAGGCGTACCAATTATTCCATCTGATAAAATACCGGTTGTAGGTGCTGATGGCGAATCTGCTGGCAAGACAAGTATCCTTTTATTACGTGTTGGCGAAAAAGAACAGGGAGTTGTAGGGTTACACCATGCTGGTCTGCCCGGGGAGCAATTACCCAGTTTGTCAGTGCGTTTAACAGGAATTGATGATAAGGCATTGGCTTCTTATTTAGTCAGCCTTTATTTCTCCGCGGCAGTATTGACTGATGATGCACTCGGTGTCCTCGAGAATGTCGACCTGGGTAACTATCATGAGTATGCTTGAACCTACTAACACCAATACATATCTGACTATTCCGGAATTGCCAGAGCAAACATCAGCAACAGCAGATATATTTTCAAATCCTGATTTTGTATCTCAGATTGCAAATGAGCTTTATATTGGCGCGCCTGCAGTTAATCATGACTTTCCTGTTATTACACCACCTGTTGCCAGCGGTGATTTTCCGTTACCGGTATCCGGCATACCAGCAAATGGCATTGATACCATCGCGCCAATTACCGGTAATCCTCCAACATATGGTGAATCAGCATTGGAAGGAACTATTGGGTCAGCACCGGCAATTCCTGATATTAGTTCAGCCTATTACCTGCCTGTAAATGATGGCATTGCTGATTCTTACTTAAATTCGTCAACACCGGATTTTCCGGTTAACAACATACCGGTTTCATATTCCGCGGGTGCGGTGCCATCTGTTGGCGAAGGAAAATTTCTCAGTGATATCCCACATGGTATTGATGCGTGTTTTCCTCAAACATTCAACGGTATTGAACAACCCTCAAACGGTCAAATGCCATATGGTGAGGCCGACATAATCAGGGTTGGAATTAATGGATTATCCGGCATTGGAATTGAATCACCCACTGAAAATGTATCACAGTTTTATTTTCTGCCTGCAACAAATATTAAAGTAGCACCGGACAATAATAGTAAGGTACGATTCGATGCTAACTCGGTTCGTCGTGATTTCCCCGCTTTGCATCAAAATGTTAATGGTAAACCATTAATCTGGCTTGATAACGCTGCCACTACCCATAAACCACAAAGTATGATTGATGCGGTAGCACATTTTTATGCCCATGATAATTCAAATATTCATCGTGGCGCCCATGCACTTGCGGCAAGGGCAACCGATGCTTTTGAAAGTGCCCGCGAAAAAGTGCGAATATTGTTAGGAGCAAAATCAAAGTCAGAGATTATCTTCACCAGAAACGCCACAGAATCTATAAATCTGGTTGCCCAATCATATGGTCGCAAAAATATTGGCCCGGGTGATGAAATTATAGTAACAACTTTAGAACATCATTCAAATATTGTACCATGGCAATTTTTATGCCAGCAGACCGGTGCAGTATTAAAAGTAGCACCTATTGATGACCATGGACAGGTGATTATTGAAGAATATGAACGCCTGTTGAATTCTCGAACAAAATTAGTATCTTTTGCACATGTTTCCAATGTGTTGGGTACTGTACTTCCTGTTAACATTATGATTCAAATGGCACATAGGTATGGGGCAAAAGTATTGGTTGACGGTGCCCAGGGAGCGCCGCATTTACCGGTAAATGTTCGTGCTTATGACGCGGATTTTTATGTTTTTTCCGGTCATAAATTATTTGGACCGACTGGCATTGGCGTTTTATATGGTAAAGAAGAAATACTTGAATATATGCCTCCATGGCAAGGTGGAGGCAGTATGATAGAATCGGTATCCTTTGAAGATACTACCTTTAGTCCATTACCAGCTAAATTTGAAGCAGGGACACCGCACATCGCAGGTGCTGTCGGTTTAGGTGCGTCAATTGATTATCTTAATCGTTATGGTTTAGAAAGTATAGCCGCGTATGAAGATGGATTAATGGCTTATGGCATATCTGAGCTATCAACAATTCCCGGTTTAAGACATATCGGAACTACCCCCGGTAAAGTCGGCGCGCTTGCTTTTGTTATAGATGGAATACCATCTGAAAAAATTGGCAAATTCCTTGACAGTGAGGGTATCGCTGTCAGGGCCGGTCATCATTGCGCGCAACCGGCATTAGCACGTTTTGGTTTGAAAGCAGCAGTAAGACCGTCAATATCTTTATACAATACAACGGAAGATATTGACCAATTAATAGTATCTCTTAATAAAGCATTGAGATCAATATAAAGAGCTTTCGGTAATAGTCATGGCAATGGCGCATAATCTGTAAATTAATGGTCATGCGCCATATCTTTACTACCCGTATAATAGAGGTGAAAATATGGTACGTGTTTTCAGCGATAATACCGAGTCAATTGGTAATACACCCCTGATAAGGTTAAATAATATCACACATGGCTCAAAGGCGAAGGTGTATGCTAAAATTGAAGGTCGCAATCCATCTTTTTCTGTAAAATGCCGCGTTGGTGTATCTATGGTTCGGGAGGCAGAACGATTAGGATTAATGAAATCCGGTAAAGAAATTATCGAACCAACCAGTGGTAACACCGGTATTGCACTGGCATTTATTGCTGCCGCAAGAGGATATCCGATTACACTTACTATGCCAGAGACAATGAGTCTGGAAAGAAGACGCGTATTAGCCGCGTTAGGTGCCAAATTAATGTTAACACCTGCTGAAGAAGGTGTAGCAGGCGCAATACGCCGCGCGGAAATAATTGCTACATCATTTCCCGAACGTTACTGGCTTCCACAGCAATTTAAAAATCCAGCTAATCCCGCAATACATGAAGCCACAACAGGGCCAGAAATATGGCAGGATACAAATGGCGAAATAGATATATTAGTTGCTGGTGTTGGCACTGGCGGAACAATATCCGGCGTATCACGCTATATTAAAAAAACACTAAAAAAAGCAATAACTTCAGTTGCTGTCGAACCACTGGAAAGCCCGGTTATCTCCCAATATTTAGCCGGCGAAAAGATTTCACCGGGGAAACATAAGATTGAAGGAATTGGCGCAGGATTTATACCGGAAACTCTTGACCTGTCATTAATTGATCGTGTGGAACAGGTCAGTAGTGATGAAGCAATAGAATTTACCCACCTATTGGCAAGTAAAGAAGGTATCTTTTGCGGAATATCCAGTGGTGCTGCAGTGGCGGCAGCAATTAGATTAGCTCATTTGGAAGAATTTGATAATAAAATTATTGTTGTTATTCTTCCTGACGCAGGGGAACGTTATTTGTCTACCGGTCTTTTTAATCAATTTGGTGAAACTGAGAAGGAGAAATTATGATAGAACCAGTTGATGAGATATGGGATAATATCCGCAAAGAGGCTGCCCGGCAGGCAATACACGAACCAGCATTAGCCAGTTTTTTTCATTCTGTTGTATTAAATCATAACTCGATAGAAGATTCACTTAGTTTTTTACTTGCTACAAAATTATCCAGTACCACACTGGGTGAACTGGCAATGCGGGATTTAATTCAGGAAGCGATGATGGGCAATGATGGCATAAAAACCGCGTGTCGCCGGGATTTACAGGCAGTGTTAGAACGTGACCCCGCCTGTCGCGGATATGTTATGGTGATACTATATTTTAAAGGTTTTCAGGCCTTACAGTCATATCGTATCGCGCATCATTATTGGACACAGGGCCGCGAAGAACTTGCGTTATTTCTTCAAAGCCGCATAACAAACGCGTTTTCTGTTGATATCCATCCGGCAGCACGATTGGGTTCAGGCATTCTGATAGACCATGCAAATAGTGTTGTAATTGGCGAAACCGCGGTTATTGAAGACAACGTATCTATGCTTCATGAGGTGACATTGGGTGGAACAGGCAAAGAAACAGGTGACCGACATCCCAAAATACGCAAAGGGGTATTAATTGGTGCCGGCGCAAAGATTCTGGGAAATATAGAAATAGGCGAGGGTGCGCGCATCGGTGCCGGATCTGTCGTACTAAATTCTGTTCCGGCTCATTGTACGGTTGCAGGGGTACCAGCAAAGATAGTCAAAGGAGTACGTTCAAAAGAACCTGCCCTTGATATGGTACATTGGATTCCAACTTATGATATTTAATAAAAAAGTATATATTAAAAAATCTGCAATCACCGTAATGAATAATGCAATCAGGTATTTAATTACCGGAAATAATTATTGTATGAAGGAGATAG
>CAZNLA010000058.1:0-17031 GCA_964573385.1 uncultured bacterium | reverse complement strand
ATTAGCTTATATTAATTCAAGTTCTATAAATATCTGACCCCATCCGGGGTCAAAGTTATGTTGAACTAAATGGGTAAGGAATAATACTTCCGCCTATGATTACTCATTAAAATGCTTTTACTTTCCCTGTAATTATTACAACCATCTCCATCTCATTATTTTAACCGGTGATTGAAAAAAAATATCTGTTGATTTGGGGGTGGCGGTTGATATGAATACTTTCATCTTTCCGGGAGCGGCTTGAATCCATTCATTGTCACCAATGTAGATTAATACATGCAACCCGCTTTCTGTTACTGCCAGATCACCGATATTCATTTTATTAGTGTCCGCTCCAGCCAATTTGCTTAGTTTGCATATCTTGTATGTATAACCATAAGTTCCTTCACCCATCGCCTTCGCGCTTATATCATGTCTCCAAAAATCCCACATTTCCGGACCCAGCAGGCGCGGGTTGCCGGTGCGGAATCCCTCGAAAATCATTGATTCATATAATGCTGCCCGTGCTAATCCGGAACAATCAATCCCAATGTGTGATTCACCACCCCATAAGTAAATTACACCATTGAAAGAGATAAGTCGTGAACGATACATTGACCGTAAATCGTCAGAGTTATATGGTCTACCGGCAAAGATTGCCCAACCGTAGATTATCAGTAACAAAACCAGCACCGGGTACCGCCATGGGGAACGCGCTTTAAAAAGACGATATGTATAAAATATGACGGTGAATATACCCCATAAAATAGTCAACGGATAAATAAATTTACCAGGACTGAAGATAGCACTCCCTATCATCATTAATAAAGATAACAAAAACAATACCACCAGAATATCAAATGCCCAATGCTGTCGTTTCCGCAATTTATTAAAAATATCAACAACTTTTTCTTTCATTTTTAGATGCTCACTTTTTAATCCGGTTAAATTATTATATTACATTTCCACCTCAAAAGCCTCAGCGTAGATAACATCTTCGCCGATTCTTTTTGCTATTTCTTTGTTAACATTTAATATCCGGTCATCAAATCCATGTCCGCGGGTATTAAGGTTGCGTTGGTGTTGTGATAAGTGGTGGCGGAGCATTTCAGCTTTCCATGATGCTTCTTTCCCGCCGAAAATGGTGTAAATATCATCACGCATTTCTATGGTTTTCGGGTCGCGAATCAACCAGGCCATTAATGGTGTTTCTTCTTCTGCTATTATCCTTTTATAAAAAAGATAAGTTCGCTGGTGGTCAAGGTTTGTGTCATTTCCATGTGGCATTAATACAATATCCGGTTTAGTCGTTGCTAAAAATTGCCGGATTAACTCAATATTTTCCGGGGTATCCGTCATATGCCCATCTTCACCTTCGGTAAGATACAAAAACTGCAGGCATTCACCCGGCAAACCAAAGAATTTACAACTGTTACGTTGCTCCTGTATTCGTGTTGACGCCTTTTCCGCATCGGTAAAATTTCCGTTAAAACCGTCTTCAACCCCGCTTGCTGCTGATGTTAACACCGCGACATCAATATGGTTGCCGTTTTTGTGCAGGTATTTCAAGGTGATGGCAACTGCATCAAAATCGTCCGGATGCGGTGCCAAAACGGCTAAGCGCAAATCCGATGGTATAATTATTCGTTTCAGAAAAAGCGGACCGGCGTATAGAACTTGATTATACAATTCATTTATTTTTTTATACAATTTATTTTACCACCGTTTGTCTAATTCAAAAGGAACCACATCACTGGTTTTCATAAAAAATGTAAGTAAACGTTCTTTATGCAAGGCTATTTCTTCAGCATAGGCAGGATGGTCTATCAGGTTATATATTTCCCCGGGGTCATGTTTTAAATCATAAAATTCGTCAGTCTCGTATAATCTGCGAACATATTTATAATTTTCTGTTCGACACATTACTGCCTTGGAATGCGCGATGTGCGATTCCCATTGCAGGCTAACCCGTGGCCAGTAATGGCCGGTATTGTTTGTCACATCATATGCCTCTTTGCAATGCTCTTCGCCGTCAATTCTGCCACCTTCGCAAAACACTGCGTCACGGTGGGTATCAGTGACGCCGGCAATAACTGGCAATAGTGACTTGCCGAAATGGGTATAACCGGGATTAATTCCGGTTAAATCAAATACGGTCGCGGGGAAATCCACCAGTTCTACCAGGGCGGAGCATACCCGCGGTTGCGCAGGGGTGCTTGCGGGTGGTTTTATAATGAATGGTACACGTGACAATACATCCTCAAAGGTGTTCTGTGTTTTTTCTACCAAACCATAATCACCGGTGAAGTCGCCGTGATCCGGGAAAAAGAATATTGCGGTATCATCGTAAAAACCGGCCTTGCGCATCGCGTCTATAACCAGACCAAACTGATAATCCACCCGGGCACACATGCCGTAATATGTGGCGCGCAATTCTGTCCATCGTTCTTCTGTCCACCTCTGCATATTCTGACGTTCCCATATTCCCTTCAGTAATGCAGGTTTTCCTTCCCAATTTTCTGGTGTTTGTATCCGTGGTGGCAATTTTTCCCGGTCAATCACGCTAAACCATGGGTCTTCAACGCCATAAGGCGGGTGTGGGTATGATAACGGCAGATACATACAAAGTTGTTTATCTTTTGGCGCGTTACGAATGAAATCTATCAAGCCGAAGATATTTGCCCAGTCGCCATCACAGTAAATATCATCATCGCCGGTATCCAGTCTGCCGGCATAAAATGAATAAAATGTATCGCTGTCAGGTGTGCCACGCCATTCCGGCACACCGTGTAAACCGGGTTGCGGTGTGTGTCCCCACCGTTTAAAATCTTCCTGTTTTGGTACGAACTTCACGTCACAATATCGTTCGTATCCATCCTGCCCCGGGATCAGGTCGTTTTTACCACCCCACCAGACAAAATATCCGTCATCTTTTAGAATTTGTAACAGGCAAGGTTCTTCTTTATGCAACATATGGAACATGGTGCGATGTCCGCGGGTGTGCGGATACCACCCGGTCATAAACGAGCATCGCGATGGGGTACAAACCGGATTCTGGCAAAACGCGGTGCTGAAAGAAACAGCATCATTGGCGACAAACTCATCAAGGTTTGGCGTAACTGCCGCCGGGTTGCCCAAATGCCCCATAACATCACCACGCCACTGGTCGGGATTAAATATTAAGATGTGCGGTTTAGTGCTCATTTAATAACCTCTTTTTTATGATATTTAAAACCGAATCCAAATAAATTGGACAAGTATGTAATTTCCATCATTAAATAGATTTGTTACGCTTTGCTCCCTCCGTCACTGCGGTGACACCTCCCTCAAAGAGGGAGGCTTTTCCATGTCCCCCTCCTTGAGGGGGATGTCACCGCAGTGACAGGGGGAGTTAGTTTCGATGAATATTAATTTCAAAATCCTGAATTTCTGTGCCCATATTCACTTGCTAACAGCCTAATCTCTAAAAACCTAAGAACCCATTCTCTAACCCCTAAACACTATACTCAAACCAGTCAAAATCTGCCGGAATGGTTGATTTTTCCCCGTTTCCTGTTGCATACATGCCTACATAAGCGCCGGTAAAACCACCGGCAATCTCAGTCGCCAGGTAACATGTCTCACCGTTTGCCATGGCAATAAAGTCACCCTTAGCATCTTCATAACCAAATTCAACATTGAACTGGGTGGTATTCATCCCCAGGACAATATCGCCATCCGGGATGATATTTTCTGCCACTATCGCGACAAGTGTGCCAATACGGCGTCGCACAAATACGCTGCGTTTACCATCGGCATTCAGCCTAATGGCTATTTCGTAATGGTGGGCGGGATTCATATATATCGTTAATCCTGCCTCTTCATTATCATATTGTGGATTAAACTCTATGCTGGCGCGGATGGTGGTATCAAAATGTTGCAGACGACGACCTACAAAAGCGGGTGAATCACAAACATCAAGAGTGATATCTGAACCGTTAAGGCGCAGATATCCGGGTTTTTCAGTTAATGACCAGTCGCTATCATGTGGATTACGCAGGAAATTCCATTGCATTGCTAATTTTTCGTCATTAAAATCATCACGAACCGGTGATGAAATCGTCGGTAATTGTGGTAGTGTAGGAACCTGCATATCAAGTTCTACGTGCTTACCATCAAATACCACCGGCCAACCGTTATTGTCCCATGTCACTGGCGCAAGATATGTTTCGCGACCCATATGATACCGCGGGGGATATGATGCCGCCGGACGTACAGCTAAAAATACTACCCACCATTGCCCGGTATGGTCCTCAAATAAATCGGCGTGCCCGGTGCATCGGATAGGACATGCCAGGCTGCGATGAGACAGAATAGGATTGTGCGGGCATGATTCAAACGGTCCCCAGGGTGAGTCAGAACGTGCTATCGTCTCCATATGGCCATATTCGGTGCCACCTTCCGCAATCATCAGATAATAACTGCCATTTATTTTATAAAGATGCGGGGCTTCCGGGTAGCAACCACCGGTGCCGGGCCAAACGGTTTTCATCTCTGATGTAAATTCACCTGTGGTTAAATCCAGCGTTGACTGACCAATACCGCCATGTCCGGTGCTGGAGAAATAAACTAATCCATCATCATCAAAAAACAGCGACGGGTCGATACCACCATGTTTCAACAACATTGGTTCCGACCATTCGCCGGCGGGGTCAACTGCAGTGACTATCAGGTGTTGCCCTATGGATACATTAGTGGTGACCATATAGAACAAACCGTTATGATACCGTATAGTCGGGGCGTAAATACCTGCGCTCCATCCGGCTTTTTCCAACGGCAACTGACTTTCGCGGGTCAGGCAGTGACCGATTTGTGTCCAATTAATCAAATCTTTGCTGTGAAAAACCGGCACTCCGGGGAAAAACTCAAAGGTGCTGGTTACCAGATAATAATCTTCACCTACCCGGCAAACACTGGGGTCAGGGTAAAACCCGGGAATAACGGGATTCTTATAACCGAAATTAATTGTCATAGTTTCCTCTTTTGTAAACATTATTTTAAATCGCATTTTTTGACATGATTAACATGATTAACAAGATTAATTATTAGTTTGCCGACTTGTCCTCCATAGCTTTAGCGAAGGAGGATCCATGTTAATTAGATATTTATAAAACGACACTATTTATTCAACAACCAATCAATAATATTCAACTTTGCTATGCCGTTATATTCGGACTCAGATTCATCCATAGTAAGTAAATATTTACTATAATGGTCGTTTATTTTTTGCAACGGTTTTAATTCCCGTTGTAATGTTTCCGGTGAAATAGTAGTTTCTGAAACCTGGTAATAACTCTGGGTATTATAATTAATAGCTACAAAATCTATCTCATTGTCATTAAGTTTACCGATACTCACCTTATCACCGCGCCGGATTAATTCCAGATACACTACATTTTCCAGCATTCTGCCAAAATCAGCGTCTTTCTTACCCAAGACACATCTTCTCAGTCCTAAATCAACAATGTAATATTTGCATAAAGTTTTAAAATGTTCTTTCCCTTTGATATCAAATCTGTCTGCTTTATAGAAGATAAATGAATCAGTCAACGCTTTCAGGTAATGTTCTATTGTTGCTGAAGTTGTTTTAGTACCAGCACTTACCAGACTGTCTGCAATTTTTTTCGGTGATATTATATTGCCAATGTTTTCCACCATAAATTTTATAACTTTACCTAATAACACCACATCATGAATATTATTTCTTCTTATTACATCTTTCAACACTACTGAATTAAAGATACCTTCCAGATATTGGTTTTGTATCTGTTCATCGTCAATATATATAGTATATGGCAAACCACCAGTGCTTAAAAATTGACCGAATTTTTGCCTGCTTTCGGCATTTCCAACCTGATTATATTCAGCAAAAGAGAGTGGTAATATAGATATTTCAATATATCTTCCGCTTAATAGTGTGGCTAAATCACCGGATAATATTAATGCGTTTGAACCGGTAATATATAAATCAACATTTGGTTTTATAAATAAACTGTCAGCAACCTTTTCAAATTCATCCACCAGTTGAATTTCATCAAGGAATATATACATCTGTTTATCAGGAATAATTAAGGTGGAAATATATTTATATAATGCTTTGTAATCCAGCAACTCTTCATATTGTAAATCTTCAAAATTTATAGATATTATTTGTTCTTCTGTTACACCTTGTGTTAATAACCTATCACGAAACTGCCCGAGTAAAGTCGATTTACCACACCTGCGAACGCCGGTAATGACCTTTATAATTTGCTTGTCCTGTAATTTTTCCAGTTTTTCCAAATAAAATTTTCTTTCTATCATTTCCGACCTCTGAAACTTGCTTTATATGGATATTTTATATAAAACAGGCAATTATGTCAATACTTTTTGTTTTACAAACCAAAAACTTCACAAATTTAAAGACTTTTTATTTTACAAACCAAAATATTTGTATTTTTTTAACACTTTTGTTTTTAATGCGAATTAATGATAGTATGCGTCCCACCCCTTCTTAATTCATTGATATGAAGATATCAACCTTGCTTTGTTCATAATCTATTGTTACATGACAAATCTGTGCCTCTTCTTTCGGTATAATAGTATATTCAACTTTTTCAGAACTTATTTTTTCTTTTTTTAAAGGATGCTTTAATCCTGGAGAATCTGCAATCCATTTTTTTATATCATTTTTAGAAGAGTTAAATTGTATATAGTAATTTCTATTCATCATATTACCTTCAGATCTTACTGAAATATTAGTTGCTGAAGATGGGATATCAGAAATGTTTAACCAGGAGCAAAATTTTGTTATAGCCTCACTATGTCTACCAATATTTTTATTGAAGCTATTATTATATTCATTGCCCAAAACTTCTAATTTAATAATCGGAAAAATATAGATAATAAATATTATTGTTGCCAAAATAGCAACAGAAATAATTAAAGATTTAACAAACTTATTCATCTTTTTCCTCTATAATATCAATAAATAGCGACAACTCACCAGTTCCCCTTGTCGCGTTACGCGTTCTTTCCGAGACTTCATCTACACTAAGCGCATTTTACATTACTAGCTCCCTCTTATAAAACTTGTTCTTTACCATTGTAATATTTTACCTGATTTTTCTACCAATGAAAAACTGGGGACGGGGCAACGTGAATTAATTTTAAACATGATAAACAGGATGAACAAGATAAATATAAATCCTGCCCATCCTGTCGACCTGTCCTCCATAGCTTTAGCGAAGGAGGATCCCTGTTAATCTAAAACTTCACCGCGGCCTTTTCCGGGACCGATGGTAATTGCGGGTATGTCCATTCGCTTACCTCTACGGTATGCTTACCGGCGGTTACGCCGAAGGCGATGCCGAATTGTGGTGTTGCGGTTCCTTTTGCGATGGAATGGTCATCCGCCCATCCGGCGTACCATCTGTCACCATCCATATGATACATCGGTCTGGTGATTTTTTCCGGCCAGGTGGCGGCGATGGTGCGGGTTTGGCCTTCGACTTTACCGGTGATTTTATCCGCTGTAAAGGTTAAATCAAATGGGCCAACCCCGCGGACAGCAACATTACCAACGCTTATTTTGGTATAATTATTATCTGAAACTATTATCCGTACTGACTTAGCATCTGAATATACCACTGCTTTGTTAGCGTCTATTTTAACATTTCCATCCACGGCAATGACATTTGTTGTCGATTTTCCGGCATCCACAATATATTCCACCATATCATCTTTTTGTGCTTTTTTAAGACCGGTAGCAATATCTTTATGACCAGTTAATTGTGATGTTAAGCTTATCGTTGTTGCCGGTGCTGGAATTACTGATTCACCGGGTTTTAGTTCGTTTGCGGTAAATTTCTTTTCAAAAGGTGATGAACTGTTGATTATGGTGCCGTTATAGCCAACTTTGCCATGCCCGTTTGTCAGTACCATGGTGACGGTGCCTTCTTTGCTGATCCGTACCGCACCCGCACTACCTTCAAAAATGACGCCGTTGCCTTTATATGATAATGGGGTAGGGGACAGGAAAATATAATCTATACCTTCAGGGTGTTCTATCTTCACAGCACCGGTTGCCAGTGGGGTAATTACTGGCGCAGGTTCATCTGTTTTGCGCGGGTAAATTACCCATAAATATACTGAACCCGGTGCGCCGGCAATACGTACCATGGTATGCTTTTCCCAGAATCCGTCTTTCGGGTTCGGTGGCAATGGACTGCCATCCTGTTTCACCCAGTTTGGCGATATCGGTGCCGTTTTGCTCCACCAGCTTGGTCCAACGTATCCCGCCAGGGCAACCGGCTGAATTTCTTCGTAAAACTCCGGGGTAAGAGCCTGTTGCTGGGGGAATCTCAGGTCGAGTTTAACCGGCCATTCGGTATCAACCATGATATTATTCCCCGTGGTTTTTACATTCTCTTTTGTGCCCAACAGGTTAAGATAAAACCAGTTTGCCAATTTGCCGTCACCATTGGTTGAATCATTTATGACGAAATAATTTGGACTATCCGCATTTTTCCCCTTCATGAACATCACCTGGCGATTCCAGTCGAAAGCACCTTGTTTCTGTTCTATGCCATCTGCCAATTTGCGCAGTCCGCCTTTGCCCACTGGAGCGTCGACTATGCCGCCGAATTCTGGCGTAGCGCCGGGGTTGATATACCAATCCGGGAAACCTACATATGACCAGGCGTAATCCACGCTATCGCCGAATGAATGGTCCAACACGCTTGCGTCCGGCCAGGCATGGGGCATTTTATTTTCCGGATGTCCAAAACGCAGAGTGTTTTTATCTTCGAAATCTTTGTTTTTAACTCCCCAATACTGGTATGGTTGGAAAGGCAACAAAGTGGCACCGCGACTCATGAGTATCATGTGCCCCTGGTCTTCCGGCCAATGGCTCCAGTTGTTTCCGCTGCGCAGGAACATATATGTTTCATCCGGTCCCTGGTGAGCGCGGAAAATAACGCCAACGCCGGGATATATTTCACTTTTTAGTTTAGGTTCTTTTGGCGCGATAACTACCGGAGCAAGCAAGCTGTTCATATTATTTACCGGATCATTCCGGTCATTTGCGCCATTTGCCAACCATGCCCATACCAGGTTAGCCGCCAAATCCGGGTCGCGCGGCGCTAATTCTCCCGCCGCTTCCAGCAAGCTTTCGCTGTAACCGGGACCGCTGTTCGCCAGACCGGGAAATACCCGGAATTTCCACCGGCTATCCACCGGGGTCAACAGATTCATGTAATATGACCAGTCCTGTTTATCCGCGTCTAACTGATGTTTTGATATCGTCGCGCCGGCGGTCTGCAATGCCGGAATGACATTCATTACCCGTGAATATCCGTGCATGTGATATGCGGCGCCATACTCAAAAAATCCGCCACCCGGCGCCGTCTGTGATACAGCCTTATATTCCAGATATTGCGCCATATGCGCGCGCCATTTATCAAACATTGGATGGTCAGGCACCAGAGGAAGGAATGACACCATCGGCGAGAATCGCGCCAGACCCATATTAGGGTTGCCGGAATGCGACCCGTCGGCATAACTTATAATGTCGCCTTCCTGCCAGAAATAACATATTAACGCTAATCTTGCACGAATCTCAGCACGTACATCCACCGGCATATTTGCGATTCCCAGCACATCATCGGTTGCTGACGCGGTAATATAATTAGGTGCTGTCCAATGATGACCGGTGGTCGGCGACACCATGACGTTATTACAGATACTGCCCAGGTTTCTGCGCACCATCTTCAAGCGCGCCTGCGCAACATCATCCTTTGCCCCCAAAGATACCATACCCGTCAACAGCTTTTGTTTAAAACTATCCGGCAACGCTGATGCCTGTAAATCTTTCTTATATTTTTCAATATTTTCCGCTTTCAGGTAAACCCGTGGGTATTTAATGCCACTGTCTGTCCAGTCAAGCTGATAATCTTTGTATTTATTTAATCCTACCACTCCATAAAATAACCGCGCTTGGTAAAATGGTCCGACATATTGATTGGTTTCCCCACGGCATTCCATAGCCGGTTTTGCCAATACTAATCCCCATTGACGGCGACCATAAGTCAGCGACTGTCCCGGTTCGTGTTCCTGCATGGAGAATGGAGATGTTTCACTGGTTACTTCGCGCAGCCATGACGCATTGCGACGACTCATGGGGAATCTTGCCCGGACATCATTAGCACCAGTGGACTGTATTTCAATGGCGTTCATATGGCGCCAATCGCCTTTGTGTAATGGCACAATGCCTGCCATCGGGTAATTATTGGGGGTTGATACCTTTGCGGCATCCTGAAATAATCCCATTTGTGATAATGGTCCCCATGCACTGTCAGGTATCAGATACCATGACGGTTTTGTTTTCAGCTTTTCCAGTGGGTCAATATGCCCACCGTCTACCTGGCCATTTCCTGCGGTGCTGGCGACTTCCATTTTATCCGGTGACCATCCATCTGTCATATTTAATTCCCAGTAATCAGTTCCATTCATCACTCCCGGGTCATATTCCTCGCTGATTTTCACCAACGGCACATTATCTTCAACGCGAATTACCGCATGATAAAATCCGCCGGCAGCAAAATCTATTTCATATCGTATGGTGGCAAATACCGGTCCCTTGCCAATAAGACTGACGCGGAAAGCCTTCACCGGACGTGTTGCCAGCATTTTACCTGCGCCACGCCAGATGCCATCTACCCCGCGAAATGCTAATAATGGTGCCGGCAGTGTATTTGCTGCCACCGGTTTTTTAAACTTTTTATCCTGTTCTGCCGGTGTTCTGACTGCAAGTAATCCGGTGGATAATACCAGTGCGTCATCTTCTTTCTTAGCAGATACCGCAGTAGCAGGCATTTTATCTTTGCCGTCATCTTTAACTGTAAATTCGCGGGTACCATTAGCAGGTAAATCTGTTATAAAAGTGAATTCCGCGTTTTTTTTGTCAATCTTATTTACCTGTACCACAACCTGTTTGCCAGTGGCATCATAAAGACGAAGGTTTTTAGCCTTTGACGCGTCAACAGAATAAGTCACTGCATCCGGCGCAAATCCGCGTCCGGTCCAATCTTTAATTACAATTTTTTGATCGGTGCTGAAGCATGCAACAACAAGGAAAATAAAGGTAATTAGTAGCAGAAATAAGCGTGAGAAGCCAGAAATCATATGTTTCTCCCATAGATAGTTGGAACGTTACTAAATGTTAGAACAAAATAGCAGCAAATAGTTTTTTACGGTTTTCAGTTGAGGTAGTTCAATAATATACTTAAGGTCACTTCGACAGGCTCAGTGACCAGTCGCTGAGTATGCTGAAGTGACCTTTTAAATAGATTGTCTAATCCGTCATATCCGACCAATCCGACTGATTAATTGGTTTAAGTTTTATTATCCCTTAAAATCGCAGATTGCGTACCTGTTCAATGTACCATTTGTAATCTTCCAGAGATACGCCGGGGGTTATCAGGTGGTCTGGCATCATCATATAACCGCCATCCTTCATTAATGGCACCAATCTATTTAGTTCGTCCTGCACTGCCTGGTGGCTATGTTCCAGTGTCATTTTGTCGAAATGGCCGATTATGCGTAATTCTTTTCCGAATTTTTTGCGGTATTCCATGCCATCAGCTTTCCACACGCCGACTTCAATGGGGAATTGTACATTCACACCGGCATCAAGCCAGGGTCCGACTAACGCGCTAACATCGCCGTCACTGTCAATTCCATATAGTTTACAGCCGTATTGCTCCAGTTTATTGCGAATTTTTAGGTATCCGGGTGCGACGCATTCTTTGAAAATATCAGGGCTTACAAATGGACCGCTTCGGCCACAGATATCTTCCCAGCCAAAACCCATATCCACTTTAACATGTGGCAGTACCTGGTCGGCAGTCCAGCAAACCAAATCAGCAATTGTCATCACCATTTCCGCAAAAACATCGCGGTGGTCATACATGAAATATGCCAGGTTTTCCACTCCCATCCAGTCGCGAATCCACCCCATCATAGACCCGGTCCAGAAGGTTATAGGCAGGCCGGATGCTTCGGCATTGACGATATTATCCGCCAAATTAGTGGGGATACGCGCCTGGTCTGGTTGCAACCGCCATTTGTAATGATCTTCCCAGTCTTTTGGGGTTTTAAGGGTATAATCCAAATAATGAGGTATGCTGCTGTGATGTTTTAATTCATTACAGATAACACCACTGGAATCACGGTAAACTTTGTATTCTTCATCTTCTTCAAATATTTCTATATCAAATAATGGAAACAACCCAACATTACCGGACACACCGGTCCAATGCGGGGTGGTGCCAAGAATTTTATGGATACTTACGTCGCGTGGCAAACCCTCGTTATACCAACGTTCCATAGTTTCATCCCAACCATGCCAGTGTACTACCGGCATCCGGTCGAAATTACCATAATTCATAATTTCAAGAAACAATTCGCGGTTGTTCATAATTAAACCACCTGTTAAATTTCAGTGTATACCGGAAAACATAACACTGTCAGCGGAATTATACTATTAAAATGAGATACGTCAAGGGAAATAGCAACAATAGAGGAAATTATTTGTAACAAAGTTTCTTAATCTCTTCAGCGGCATATTTAAAGTTTTTCCATTTCGCGTCGGGTGGAATTAAATGGTCGAATCCCGGTATATAGCGACCGCGTTTTATCATCAAATCGCACTTTTCTATCTCTTTATCAACCGCTGTTTTATCCGCCGCCAGGGCACGTTTGTCCAAACCGCACATAATGCCTAATTCCGGATATTCTTCACGGAAATATACGATATCGTTACTGGCCTGGGTTTCAAACGGAAAGAACATATTAATGCCGTGCTTCATCATTATAGGTACTAATTCGCTGCAATCACCATCGGTATCGACAGATACTATACGTACCCCGTTTGCCCGGGCAAAATCAGTGATTCTGTCATAATGAGGCATCATGAAATCTTCTACCATATCCGGCGATAACAACGATCCCTGACGACCGGACATATCTTCCCAAATGTGGATATGGTCAATCTGCACCTCGCGGGCAACCTGTTCCCAGTTGCTTATCCATAATGTTGTCATGGTATCCATCATATCGCGTATTATATCCGGTTCGGTATAAAATGCCATCAGCAACTCTTCCGCACCCATAAAATCGCGCGGGGTGCCAAAAACGCCCCATGGGAAAGACCCAACCTGCACTGCTTCGCCGGTTTCCTTAATGCGCGCGCGGAATGCGTCCCAATCTTCTGTTATTCGGCCAGGGGTATTCGGGTTCAACCGTTCTTTTTTTATCTTTTCCCAATCTTCTGGTTCTTTCACCGGATGTTCCAGAAAAAGCGGCATTGAACTCAAATCTTTGCGGTTGCGCTTTACTATGCCGTATTCATCCCGGGCAGTTATATAATCATCGGTTTCTTCAAGCAATTCATATTTAAAACCGGGCATAAAACCGGAATGCATTTGCGGGAAGGCAAAAGAGCTGTCATACCCAAAATATTTACCCAAATCCAAATCATTAATGCCACTTTCCCGTATAAAATTACCCATAGTATCGCCCCATGGCCACCAACCAATGTTAACGCCAAAAGGAACACGATCAATATCTTCGCCAAGTAAACAACGAATAATCAGCTCGCCACATGGTAATTGCTGCATAATTTTTACCCCTTAAATCTAATTGATTTCATCTTACTACTATTGACTGCCACCGCGTCAAGGATTATTTTAACAATTTATGGATATTTATGACATTATATTTTTATGATAGTTTGAAAATTAATCTTTTAACAGGAGTTCTGTTTTTATTAATTTGATAGGATTAGTGATTCAATCATTTTAGTTGTCGAATAATTATTTTGGAATAAACTCCATAATCCAAATAAATTGGACAAGTTTTCAGTTTCAAGAGTAATTTATGCCTTGTAAAGGCATTTTAATAAGTAACCCCAGGCGTCAGCCTGGGGTCAAAACTTAAGATTACTGCGCCTCGGAGAGGTGCGTTTATAAAGTCACCTCTTCGAGGCTCATATTGGTTATCAGTTACTTCCCCAGGCTGACGCCTGGGGTTACTCATTAAGTCGCCTCTCCGAGGCTAATAGATATTGAATTTGGTAGGAATCGATTCTATTTCGAGTATAAGTTAAGTGTCCTTTGTAAAATCCTGACTTTTTCTGTACGATTTAGGGTGCTAGCGGCCCAACTCACCCACTATCTCTTTTTGCACTAATGAAACGTCAATATCTGGTAATTCATTTCCTGTTTTCACAGCAATTGCTGCCGCTATACCACTGGCATTACCCAGTTGCATCATTGTTCGTGATAAACGGCAGGAGGCGGCAGCAATGTGCGAGAAAGACGCACCGCGACATGGCACAATAAGGTTTGTATATTCCTGTGGCAATAAACAGTCATATGGGATACCATAGGGTTCATTTAATTCACGACACAAATGTCCTTCACCGTGAACATCAAGTGCGTGGTCGGCAATTGCTATCCAACGCGATTTATCCTGTACATTATTACTGCCCATACGAACATCATTTTCTGTTAATACTTTTCGGCCAATTAACCGGTGACCCTCGCGGATTCCGGTGA
Organism: uncultured bacterium; assembly: GCA_964573385.1. Lineage (GTDB taxonomy): Bacteria > Armatimonadota > Hebobacteria > CAIYQO01 > CAIYQO01 > JBAXQQ01. The sequence continues at coordinate 2,416 of CAZNLA010000058.1, read as the reverse complement.
ATGGGAAAATTTCCAAAATTTTATACCGGTCAAATCCTTTTTCACGTTGAAGCCATTGCCATAATTGGTACAATCTTTTTTCTGCTATGCATCGTCCTTCTTTGTCACCCAGGCTGTAATATTCCCACCCCTGCATCAAAGGTAATATATTTAAATTTAAATCACCATTTGGATATTCAGTAATTGATATACTGCCGGTATATTCCTCGTCAGGTATTCCCAAAGGTAATGGTTCTATCATGGCGTTTTCAATCGGAGTAATTCGGAAAGAAATAGTTATACCGTTAAGACGATTCTGATGTTCATCCGGTGCTGACGGTTCGTTATATATTGACTTTGGCTCAGTACCGAGATAAGTCTTACATCCAACTTTTTTGCAGATAATAATTTGTCCGCTGGCATCCGCGAATAGTTTTGCTGTAATTTCTTCCACACCATTTTCGTTTGCTATTGTGACTGCTGTTATCTTATTATTATTTGTCGCAACATCTGTAACACGGGTATTTAGCAAAATAGTTACATTACCGGTTTCCATTAACATATCTTGCATTACTGTTGCCATTATTCGCGGTTCAAATGTTGCGCGAAACCAGTGGTCAGACTCGATACCCGCACGTTGTTTTGTATCTTTGTATCTTAAGTTTTTGTCTATGCGCGATAATCCCCATGGTTGGTCATTTGTCCAGAATTTCACAGTTCTGCCTATTCCGATGGCATCCGGAATCTTTGAAAGCCGTTCATACAGTTCATTGGCAAAAATTGGACCACCCACACCCGGTTCCCAGGTATTAACACCGCCAATGGTGCTGGTTCCACCCAAAATATTATTCTGTTCTATCAGTAAAACCCGTAATCCACGGCGTCCTGCTGCCAGGGCAGTGCCAAAACCACCACTGCCACCACCAATCACCGCCAAATCATAATTTATCTGTTCTTTCATATCTTATTCCTCAATTGAAACAGGCAATTGCAAAACCTTGTGATACCATGTTGTGACAGACACCTTCCTGGCTTCATTATTCGGTGTCAGTCACTGATTTGTCATTCTCTCCTTCTCTAACCGGGAAGGCGATTGAGGAGTATAGGTGCTGTGAACAGCAATCTATTATTTGAAAAAAGTTTTGCATAAGTCGCTAAAGTGTTTATTTTGGTTCCGGTACAATTATAGTTTTTGTACCGCCGGCAATAGTTATCTCCGGCATGCTGCTTACACCGCCACCACCGGAAGGTATCTGACAAACCCGTCCGGAGATAACTCCCGGATCAAATGAGTTGCCGAAAATACAGGCGGAATCAAAGTTGCCGGAAAAAGCGGCAGCAATACGATGTTCTTTACCGGCGGTGAAATGGTTTGACATATATGTGCCGTGGGTGCCACCGTCTGTTATATGTATTCCGACAGGCATGGCGTCAACGGTAAAGCTATTGCAATAACACCGGCCATTGGTAATACGATTAAATGGTTTTTCCACTAACCACCCATAACAGGTGTTATCACCATCAAATGGCGCGTCAGCATAACATTGGTTCCATGAATCATTCCAACCATTACAATGGTAACATATCTTTAACGGGCCATGGGCAGGGACATTCCAGACATGAATCTGCTGGAAGTCGTTGCTGCTACTGTCACTCCGCACCCCAGTTTCGTATCCAATAATCACCGCCATTGATACGTATGAATCGGTACATCGGTCATAATGAATACCTATACTGCCCGGTGAATGTTTAACATCCATATCCAGATGGCAGCGGACATTTGAAATGTTCACCTCATACCATCCTTCTGTGCCGATATGAATACCTTTTTTGCAGGCGTTACGTATTTCCAAATCACTGATATGCAGGCGGCAGGCATATTTAACCTGAATGCCTGTTACATCATGTTTACCACCATTTATGGTGCCACCGCGAATGACACCATAGCACCCGTGCTGTCCATGTTCTTTTTCTATTCCTTTTACCACTACTGCATCACCGATAAATTCGGGAAGTGCCTGTAACACCGCACCGGGTTCCATAACCAAACTTACATTTCGAGGTAATTCCAAACTGCATGATATGCAATAATGACCATCCGATAGATGCAGAGTGCCACCGTTATGGGATAAATCATTTATAATAGTTGCGAATATCATGCTGTTATCTGTTATACCATCAGCAATCAAACCATATTTTTCAATGTTTTTCATAATGTCTCCAAAATAAAATTACAACCTGACAATACCATGATGGGACAGACACCTTCCTGGCTTCGACACTCGGTGTCAGTCCCTGATATTATAATAGTTGTTGTGTTAAAAGTATAAACTGTTAAGTGGTGATAATCAAGTGAATATAGAAGGCTTTTGCAAAACCTGACTGAATTGTAGGGAATGCCGTCCCCGGCATTCCCTACAGAAAAAATAGATATAAT
>CAZNLA010000057.1:0-17134 GCA_964573385.1 uncultured bacterium | reverse complement strand
CGCCGACCCAGTCAATAACCATCACCGCCCAGTCATTAAAAGATCTGTACAGCGGATCCACCACCCCCGCGTCCGACACCGTTGTAGGAACTGTGGTACTGGTGAAGAGAACAGGGCTGTGAAATTACGAATTAGGAATTACGAATTACGAAATTAATTAAAAATTAAAAATTATCCTTAATTGGTAGTAAATCGATTTCTGCCGATTTCAGTCGATTGCTGCCGAATTCAATCGACTTTAACTGGGTTTTAAATTATAAATTACAAAAAAATTAATGAGGAACACAGATTTTTACACTGAACTCTGTGTTCCTTTGTGTTACTATATGGTTAAAACTAAATTCATAATGCAAATAAATGAATAATAACAGATCAAAACCTAATTTAATGTCAAAATTTGTTGATATCGGCCAGCATATTCAAGGCAACCCCATGACTTCTTTCTCCATCATTTTAATTAACTTGTATCTTATCTGGGGTGTTTTATTTAGTAATTGGAATATTTTTAACATAATGTTTTTGTATTGGGCAGAAAATGTTTTAAATGGAATCTTTTCAGTTATTCGCATAGCATCCGCAAAAGATGGTGGATTATTTAAATTATTCATCATCCCATTCTTTTGTTTTCATTATGGTATATTCTGTTTTGTTCACGGTGTATTTGTATTTGCCATCTTCGGTGGTGCAATGGGAGGTTTTAATTCCACAGTAAAGGTTGATTCATACTTTAATGGTCATTTCCTCTACAATCTATTTTCTATATATTCCGGAATCGGTTTATCAATTTATTTCTTCATAATTAATGACATCGTTTCTCTGGTGAATAATTACTTTAAAAATGGTGAATATTTACATGCTAATTTAAAAACATTAATGTCAGAACCATATGGAAGAATTGCACAATTACATATCGGACTGATGTTAGGTGGCTTTCTGACTATAATAAGTGGGTCAGCAAAAATCACCATCTGTATATTAATTGTACTTAAGGTAATTCTCGACTTAAATTATATGAAAAACGCAAAGAAAAATAGCATATCCGAATCAGAAATTATAACATCGTAAAAAATGTAGATTTTATCTTATTTTTTTCCATTGTTCCTGTACCCTGATAATCTGAATCAAAGAAATTGCCATGATTATAATTCCACATAATACCGAGTAGAATATTCCCTGATTAAAATAATTCCACATAAGAGAACCTAAGTAAGTAAAAGCCAGAAGATAAAACATATTTATAAATGTCACAGTTGCTAAACTTAAAGTTCTTTTTTCTGGCGGACAAATGCTGATAGTCATTGAACTTTGACCAATTGCCATTGTGTTTTGCGCAAAACCAAACAAGGCAAACAATATTATAAAATGCATATCATTGGTGGCAAATATCAACCCGCTAAACAGTAATATCATTAAAATACGACTGATAATAATCAGTGTTTTATGACCGAATTTATCGCCTATATATGCGCTGAAAAAATTACCGGCTAACGCACCTGTCATTTGCGAAACTGTGAAATAACCGTATATTTTATCGCCTGTTTTTAAATAATTCTTCGCGTATACTGCAATAAATGGTGTGATGAATAGAAAACCATAGGAAAAATTAAGACTGGACATATATCTGGTGAAATTAGGCCAATTTCGTAATAATGCAGGTATTTCACGAATTGTTTTTAATGCGGACGCGTCATCCGGTACATTATCTTTTATATAACTATCAGGTTCCTTAATTCCACAAAATATCCAGTATGATATCGCCATAAAAATAAAACAACAGAAATGTAATATTGCGTATCCGATTACCCCTGGGAAATTATCAATCAGCCAACCCGATAATAAACCTCCAATAATTCCCGATATCCCACTTACTGTCATACGCCAGGCAAAGCATGATGCCCGTCGATGTGGTGGTACAGTTTCCTGTACCAGTGTTTGCCAACCGGTAAGGGTTATACCACCTATAATGCCTGACAACAATGGCGTAATAATAACTATCGCAAGGACAACATTTGTATACGCAAGAAAAATATACAGAAGAATTGCTGCCAATAAATACGGTAATCGCTGAAAAATACCTGATACCATAATAATCGGCATCATTCTTTTTTGCCTTGATATATGATGTGCCATTAAGATGGGTGGAAGCATAAAACCGATTACTGATAACGAAGGTGCAAGTGACAATAATAATGAAGAACCATGTAAAGAAGATATCATACCAGGCAATATAGTATTCGGATTAACGAAGGATAACCCACCGATATATAAACCGCCTTCTACAATATGTGATAAGTAGTTGTGGGATGTATAATCTTTCTTCATTTAAAATATTATCATTCTATGCTTTATGCTCTACTTACAAATCTTATCTAATTACATTTTATATCAGGACTTTCGCTTCAGGTCACTTCGACAGGCTCAGTGACCGGTCGCTGAGCCTGTCGAAGCGACCATTTTAAACGATTACCATTATAAGCGAAAGTCGTGTTATATAAAGGAACGCCAAAAACTATTCCTTAAGATATGACAGTACCTGTCGTTGTCCAATCGCTGCATAAAACTCCAAAAGCTGAATATCTGCGATTCTACCCCTGCGGTACCACCACCAACTACCAATACGTCAACATTCATTATACATTTCTGCCCCAATTATCAGTGCGGAATGGTGATGCAGGCAACCCTTCTGAATTATACAAACTGCTATCCGGATTGGTTGCCCATGCGTAACGGACTGCCGCAGGACGTGATACAATAGGACTTTTTACTACCACAGTGTTATTTTCAATATATGCATCGGCCCAAACAAACTTTTTATCATCCCCTGCTATTTCAAATCCTGTTAATTCACCATCTTTTGCTACCAATCCTTCTCCCTTATGTTCGAAAAATATCCTTATTTTATCAATTTCCTGCAGGGCATCAGAATATATCGGACCCATTGGAATAACGTCATAATTATATACTGTCGCAAAAGCGTTCAATGCCAATCTGCGTCCTACTTCCTGTTTATTTCTTGGGTGGATATCCATTGCTTCGCCAATATCTATCGCTGATGCCAAACCGGTATTTACCAATTTTAACGCCATCCGTTGTGCTTCGCGTAATTCGGCCCAGTCAGAATCTCCAGGGACATCAGTTTTAGGTTGGAAATTAGCCAATTCAACAAAGAAAAATGGCAGGTCTGCTTTTTGCCATTTATTCCGCCAATCCACAATTAATGCGGGGAAAAGAGTACGATATTCATAACCACGACTTGCGTTTGACTCTCCCTGATACCATATTGCACCTTTTATGGGTAATGGTAATAATGGATAAATCATACCGTTATATAACATCGTCGGGCAATTTTGGCTGTTATCGCCAAATGGCAACGCAGGTAGTGCCGGTGGTTCGGTAAGGCCAAGATTATGTTCAATATTAAATTCCCATGGACCACTTATGGTAAATGACTGATTATGGTCATCCGCAGGATGAATTATCATCTCCGCATTTGGACCAATCATACCACCGGCATAAAAACCACTGAAAACACGAACAGCAATAACCGCACTGCCAGGCTTTACAAGATTCGCAGGAATTTTATAGATTCTAGGTTTACACCAGTTGCCAGGATTATCAGCACTGCTTAACCCGCCGACTCTTACATTATTAAAATATGTGTCATCACTTTTATCGCATGCGCCTATATGTAATACTAATTCTCTGTCTTCCCATTCTTCTGGTAATTCAATTACCTTTCTAAACCATAATACGCCGTTAAAATTACATCCTGCGCTTTGCCAGGTACATGGAAGGTTCATCGTGCCCCAATCATCTGTTGGGTGTTCTAAAGTTGCCCAACCTGCAGCTAATCCTATATTTTCCGGGTTAGGACGTGTCATTGCACCTACCCAATCTTTTGTTAATTCATTGTATTTCGCTTCTAACGCAGGACGATTTTCAATTGATTCATCTATGAATCTGGTAAAATGCTGTAATCCCGGTACAGATTCTAATCCTTCTCTGCTAACCCATGTTTCACAAACTGTGCCACCCCAGGAAGAGTTTATTATCCCAATTGGTCGTCCAGTCTTAATGAATAACTCACGGGCAAAGTAGTAGCCTACCGCAGTAAATTCTCCAACAACTTCCGGCACGCATACCTTCCAGGGAGAGTCAACATATTCAGTTAATTCGAGTGATGGGACATGGGGTATAAAGTTATGACGAATTAACGGATAATTAGCCGCTGCCATCTCTATTTCCGCATTATCAGACAAATTAACCGGCCATTCCATATTTGACTGACCACTGCAAACCCATACATCACCAATAATTATATCATTAACAGTTATGGATTCATCTTTACCACTAACTTCTAAGGTATAAATGCCACCCGCAAGCAATGCAGGTAACTCTACTCCCCATTTACCATTATCGCCAACAACAGCAACAATAGTATTACCGGCAAAGTTAACTGATAACTTTTCACCGGGTTCACCCCAACCACAAATAACTATTGGTTCATCTGCCTGCAATACAGCATGGTCAGTTAATAATGAATGTAAACGCATAAAGCCTCCGAAACCGATTAATACTATTTCTTTTCACCACACATGATAGTTATCCTGCGTGATTATGATAAATTAATGTTTATTTATATTGGCATTCCTCTTTATAAATCTTTAATGCTGTTTTATATGCGTCAAAAGTGACTAATGGGGATACAGAATGGTCAGTGTGGAAGAAATATGGAGTACCTGTTTCTTTCATAGCGCGCATCTTTGGTCTTATTTCCTCTTCCATAATTTTCATGTCACCATTTTCTAAAACCCGGACGTCAATATTACCCATAAACGCAATTTTCCCGGGATATTTTGCAGCAAAATCTATAACATTATTGCCACATTTTGCTTCCATAGGTTGCAGACAGTCAAAACCAGCCTCAATTATTGCCTCTACCCCATCAACAACGCGACCGCAACTATGCAATATAACTTTCATACCGCGATTGTGAAAAAAATCAACTAACCGTTTATGCGAAGGCTGAATCAACTCGCGATACATATTCGGTGAACAATATAACCCCTTACTATAACCCAAATCTTCGTAAATAAATGCACTATCTGGTTGCATACCGGCTTCATCATACATATAATCAAGGTGCTTAATATAAAAATCTGTATAGGTATTGCAGAAATCCAAAATCCATTCCGGTTCCAAAGCAAAGTTTTCCATCATTGCCACATCGCCAAGAACACCACGTAATAATTCAAATACAAACAGGTTTCCTTGTGACGAATATTTATTTAATGAACGCGCTTTTAAAACTTCATCACGCATACCTGCTGGATTCACTCTATCTTTATTTAATTCCAGCAAGTTCGGTTTATATTCATTTTCCCATTTTTCAATTGTAGTACAATCGAAATCCACATGTTCCGGAGTGCCGGATTTATGCTTCCACCAACGCAATGTCGCGCCATTCCTGTTCTTAGTCAACTTCCATTCATCCGATTCATCAACAATTATCTCTTTCAAATCGTATAATGGCGCGCTATCAATCCATCCTGCGGCAAAGCGAATATCATAATCAAAATATTCACCGGGATCAGTGTTTTCCGGAAACCCTTGTTTTAACCAGTAATCCGGAATGGTCTCACCCCAGTAATGGTCCATAAGTCCCATCCGGTCAGGAATCTGTTGATTCAATAAAGTTGTAACCCGTTCAAATGATGTCATTTCAGTTGTCATAGATAAAACCTCTGCCGGTATTATGAAGATATCTGAATATATCTGCAAGGGGAAAAGTTAAATAATTGAAATATGTAACCTGATTTAATTGTATAGACATAAAATGAAGTATTACTATCATAAGTCATTTTTTTGTAATTATCCAATCACCACTACCCTACTTTTTGTTAATCTTCGCATAAAAATGCTATAATAAGCCGGCAATAAAATATTCGTTGGAGGGTATCATGGGTAAAGGCGATAAACGCACCAAACGCGGAAAAATTTGGCGCGGTACATTCGGCAAATGCCGACCGGCCGTAGCAACCAAATCTACTGTTACTGCAAGCGCAGCGAAATAAGAACTTACACTCTTTAACTGGCCCCGATAGGGGCCAGCAAACTTTTCAGGTTATGATAAATGGATAATAAAAATATATTTGCTACCATTGCTGAAGCCACAGCGGATTTAAAAGCGGGAAAATGTATAGTTGTAATTGACGATGAATCGCGCGAAGACGAAGGTGATCTGGTAGCCTCTGCTGCTATGGCAACACAGGAAACTATAAATCTGATGATTCGCGAAGCGCGCGGATTAATTTGTGTGCCCATGACGGCAGACCGGGCAACCGCATTAAACCTTCCTCCCATGGTGGCATCCAATGAAGATGCTCATTGTACCGCATTCACCGTATCAACAGACGCAAAACATGGAATAACAACCGGGATATCCGCCAGTGACCGGGCAATTACCGCAAATGTTTTAGCTGATATGTCAAAAACCGCAGATGATATTGTACGTCCCGGACATATGTTCCCTCTTATCGCACGCGAAGGTGGTATTCTGCAACGTGCCGGGCATACCGAGGCATCTGTAGATTTATGCAAGATTGCAGGTCTTCCACCGGTAGGGCTAATTTGTGAAGTTATTCAGGATGACGGAACAATGGCGCGCCAACCCGAACTAATAAAATTCGCGAAAAAATTTGACCTGAAAATTGTTAATGTCAAACAGATTATCGAATATAGAAACCGTCATGAAAAGTTAATAAAACGTGTTGTTGATACTCTGTTACCTACAGAATATGGCAATTTTAAAGCAATATGTTATACCAGTGATATTGATAACCGACCATATCTGGCTATTACCCTGGGTGAACTTAACGAAGAACCAATTTTAACCAGAGTGCATTCCAGTTGTCTTACCGGTGATGTATTTCACAGTTTGCGTTGCGATTGTGGTGAACAATTAAAACGCGCATTGGAAATGATACAGGAAGAAGGACGCGGAGTATTGCTATATATTGACCACGAAGGTCGTGGTATAGGACTGGCCAACAAATTACGCGCATATGAATTACAGGATAAAGGCGCGGATACAGTAGAAGCCAACGAAATGCTGGGATTCCCTGCTGATTTGCGGGATTATGGAATAGGCGCACAGGTTCTTTGCGATTTAGGATTAAAAAAACTGCGGTTGTTAACTAATAACCCACGGAAAATAATTGGGCTTGATGGTTACGGATTAGAAATTGTGGAAGCCGTTCCAATCAGGATAACCCCAAATAAACATAATGAAAAATATTTGCGAACTAAAAGAGATAAAATGGGACACCTGTTAAGTCCGTAGTTTTAATTTTTGACATGATTAACATGATTTTTGGCTTCGCCCATTTAGATATTATATCATGTCAATCATGTTAATCATGTCAAAAAAATCAATTCCTAATCGATACTACTGACATAAACAAATCATTTCTGCCGGTCTGTTTTTGTGTTATCTCCGGTTTAATGTTATCTCTCCAACCAATTGTAAACAGACGTATATTTTTGCCACGACTTACTGACATATCAGATGACACAACATCACTGTCATTTTCCAAACCACTTAAAACGACCATCTGTTGATTTATATCATTTTTCTCAAGGCGCATCACAACATTATTAAATAATGGGTCACGTTTTAATTTCCATCCACCGACGTATATTCTGCTTCCCATCCAATCCGGATATTCTCTTATCCAACTTACCACTATATCATCACCATACACTATCTTCGTTGGCATTTTGTCTGCACCCGGTGATTCTGTCAGTTTCTGCAATGATGGATAACCGGTGAACATCATATCCTGCACTTTTCCGGTTAAAACCCTTGCAGTGCCACGGTATGGGTTAATCTGTATCTTTAAGTTGTTTGCACCTTTGTAAACAAAAGTATCCTGGCCCGGTGGCATAGCAACTTTAACTTCTTCACCATCTATAATTACCCGTAAATCCTGCCAGGCAGAATAATTCCCAACAAAATTACCCGGCATTATCTCTTTCAGGTCATCAATCATTCGTCCATCAATATCGATATCAGCAATTGTCAGTGGTTGTAAGGTAAAAGTTAATTTTTCATTCACATATTCAGAACGATACCGCGCGTAGTAGAGCGAACTTGTACCATTTTTTGTCGCACTGAATATCATATTAAAAAACCGGGTATTCTTTTCATTATCTTCAACCCATGCCCTGGCACGAGTTATATCATCAAGACTTGCGTTAATTTCGGCAAATGGTATCTCGGTAGTCCATTTACCTTCCAGATTCTGTAGTGCGCAAAATATACCACGTGAACCTGATTCATAAATTATAATCTTATCAAGGTTAGGCAATCCGGTTATAAGCGTGGGATAACTCTTGGCGTTGCGTTGATTATTCCTTTCAGAAGGCGCGTCACTCTCTACCCAATCCAAAACGCCGTCTCCCCTACCCCAGGAATCAGATTTTTTAACAACTATATATGATGCCGGCAGATATTGCGGTTGTCCATTTATTGTGACGCGTTTTACGGCAGATACCGTAAATACCACATACATCCTGTCTGCGTTATAATTTATTGAAGGATATTCATAACGAATAGGATGTGGAATAGGGTTATTATCATCACCCGGGTCAGAGAATCTATCTTCAATTTCTGTTATCTCATCATTTGTAAGTAAAGGTTGCCATGGTGCTCCGATAACAGTTACAACATTATCTGTTGCAGAGATACCATCTTTTATCTGCCTGTCCAATGTTATGCTATCAGCATCAGCAGAAATTATTCGTGCGGTAAACTGTAATTCACCTTGATGATTTTTAACTTCAAATATATCTGATGTCGTATCAATTGCAGCATGGATATTTACAATCTCTTCCGGTAATAATGTTATTTTCTTGTCACCGGCTTTTATATCATCAATTATTGTAATGGGTATTGATTTCAAGTGTCTTATCCACAATTGAGTATCTACTTTATTTTCTTCTGGTTTAGTATCACTTAACGCCGTGTCACTGGATACTATTACCACGGTGTCGTCTTCATTGATATCCATTGCTGTCGGATTCCTTTCCGCACCGTCAAGGTAATTTTTCCACCTTTTAACTTCATTTATAAACTCCGGTTTTATCTTACAATCAGAAACAACTTCTTCTGAAGATAATTTATTAACCTGCATTTTGTTGCTTATATTTTCGTCTATATTAACTGAATTCGCGGTATACAACCCGGTTGGGGCATCTACATTAATATTTTTATCATAAATAACATCTTTTTCATTACCAACCCGCGTCATTTTAAAGTTGCTGTTATCATCCAAATAGTCATAATTACCCAGAATATAATTACCGATATTTGGGTAACGAGATATTAACATCGCTTTATCTACAACAATTTCTGTGGTTTCTTCTTTTTTTATTGGTTCAAAAAAGTCCCATTGTCCATTATTATTAATATCAATATATTTTCCGGACCACGTTTGACTATATTTTCCGGTTTGAAGATTTATTTTCTCAATGCCGGAAATGTCTGATTTTAAAGCTCCTTCATGCTGAAAAGTTTTATTTATTACAGATGTATAAAGATTATCCGGTAATGCATCGTAAATATTACCGGGATTTTCTATACCGGTCTGGTAATAATTATCTGCATGAGTTAAAACCGCATCAACAATATTCATACCATTACGGATATTATAAACTGTTAATTTATCGGCATATTGCACAATTATTATCGCTTCATCATTAATGTTAATCTCTACCTGGACGTCATTTTTATCAACTTTAGTAATTTTCCAAATATTATCAGTAAGCTTTTTTATATCTCCCTGTTTAGTGGTTACTTCACCGGAACTTTTTATTATAACCCAATCTATAACATTATTTGATAATGTAACAATTTTTCCGGTATTCATTTTTTCTATTGTTAATGGTTGCGATTTTCCTGTTTCATTTACACCATTATCAGTTTTTATCACCTTACCATCTGCCTGATTTATTATAACAGTCTGATTTTTTCCAATTAACTTAAAGTTGTTACCATCTTTTTCTGCTTTTTCAAATGAACCGGGTATCTCGCTTTGCGTAATTATTCTTTTTTCATCATCCACACCAGCGAGTTTTATAGCATAAAACCCTGATTTATCCTTTAGCGCGGTAATTACATACACGACAGATTTATCAGTATTAAAAAAGATATTTAAAACTTTACCGCCAAAGGGAATGTTATATCGCCACTTTAACGTGCCTAAAATATCAACAGCGAACAGTTCCGCGTTTTCCGTTATGCCATATATCCGCATATCATTGAATCTATCAGAACCAATCACTGCCAGTTTATAATTCGCTGTTAGATTAAAAACTCTGCCGGTTAACCCAATGGCATTACTATTAACGCGGAATCGTTCTGAATTGTTATTTATATTCTCCAATACTATATCAGATGAAAAACTGTGAATTATCTTCATTTTATCAGTTTTTATATCATCATAAGCAACAGTATCCGGTGACAAGGTGGCAAAATAATGACTATTGGATTTTTCTAATGCTATAATCTCACCGGTAAAAGAATCAGAACAGACAATATCACCGGCATTAATATCATTTATTGAATCTATTAATAAAGCGTATATTTTACTTCCTTTTTTAACATTTTTCTCAATATCCAATTTATCGTTATCATGATTAATTATCACATCTTTTATTATAGCGTCAAAATATTTATCATCATTTACTATCTTAATTTTTAAATTTTCAGTAAATTCAGGATAATTACTGCGATACAACACTATATCCGCATTATTATTAACATGATAAACTTTCTTCTTAAAGACCGGGAAATGTCCATTAGCATCCATACCATTTGGGCCAAAAGCGAACTTAGCACCTGATATATCGGCAAATACAACTTTTTGCCCTGGCAATATTACCCCACGATGAATATTATATTTTTCCGGTGCCAGCAATACCATTAAATCACCTGCGGCACGACTTATATTTATACTTTTATTAAGTTTTACCAGTGCTTTTACAGCACCTGAGTTTACAATATTTATTCCGGTAATAATATAATTTTCATTATATCCGGACGGATCAGCACCATTTTGACGGGTGAAAATAACCCGGTCGCCGACATAAAAATTGCTTATTGATTGTACCGGAATAATATTGGAGCCTGCAGGGACATCAGAGGTTAAAACTGCATTTATAACCGATGGATTAATCAAAAATCCTGGGAATTGTGCCATTATCTGATTTTGATTTAAATAATTAATCCCATTTGAATCCTTCAGATTATCCGTGATTAAATCATCATCAAACGCCGGTAAATCAGTCAATGTAGGTTGAATAGAACCCGGTAGCAATGTCAGATTGTAATCAGTAGCAATAGAGGGAATAATCTTCTCAGTCTTTACATCAAAACGTGGTGCTCCTACAGAAATCATCCTGCCATCTTCAGTAATTGCTATGACTGTGCTATACCATAAAGATACACCTGTGACACGTGATACCATCTTCTTGCGCCACAATATTTTATCGTCACCCCATTTACTGATATCCGGCAAACAAACAATATCATTACCGGCAGCAACTATAATTTTTCCCAGGTTATCAATAACAACCGCATTAATTTTTTCTATTAAATCAAACTTCTTCTTACCATTTTTCCCGGTAAAGATTAATTCATTACCTGTTACTGCCATCCATCCGGACGCCAGTGGAATTAGTTGGGTACTATTTACAGGCAAATCGGTTGCTACTATTTCAGCATTTAAATTTTCGAAATCATTATAAGATTTTAATTCTCCAATATCATTGAGGATATATAATTTATCATCAGAGTATGTTGTTATTACCTTACCAATATCGATCTGCTTAATTACTTCACCTAATGATGAAATAATAAGCAATTTTTTATCAGTTACCAATAAAATACGCCAGATTTCATTCCACCGGAAAACAGATATTTTAATCGGTTTCCCGGCATCACTGTTTAATTTCCATTCCAATAATCCATCTGCGTTTATGCGATATACCGTACCGGCATCATCAACGGCGATAATACCATTTGCCGCGTCAATGACTATTGGTGTTGAAAATGGCGCAGTAGGTTTCATTGTAAAATCCGGATACACACCGCAGAATATACCGTTTTGGGAAAATGCAAATATTCTGCCGGAAAGCGATGCCGCATAAATACGGTTTAACCTGCTATTCACCAAAATCGGCACCCGCACCGCACCCATTTCACCACGCAAATCGTTTTGCCATAACTGCTTACCGGTATCCGGATCAGTTGCCCGTACCACACCATCATCCCCGGCAGAAAATATTGCCCATTGCGCAGGTGAACCTACCCAGGCATTGTCGTTAATTGTATAATCATATATTGGTCTTGAATCAGCATCAAAAGTAACTTCATTTCCATCAACTTTATTTACCTTCAAAAAATCAGAAAAGCCAGTTGCTGATTGTGTTAATTGAATATTGTCACCACTTAACAATCTTTCGCCATGGTCAACTGTAAATGATGATGTGTTGTGTGAAATTAAAATATTTTTAGACAACACGGCACCCGGATACCATTTCAGATTAATTACAGGCTGAATTATTGCTGTTGATTTAATATTTGCAAATATATTCCATCCCCGTGGTGCTGCCTTTGAATCTGTAATTAATTTGCCAAACATTACAAATTGTTTATCATCATTCATATAAAATACTGTAATAATTCCATTGAATGCTTCTATACGAATGGTACAATTTTTCTTGCCGGTTTCAACTTCCTGCATTATACAATTTGCTCGTAAATCGTTATTTACTACAGATAATAGACATGTTTCCTTAAAACTTATAGCTAATTCGCCGCGTTTGTCATTATCATTTGAGTTCAAATATAACCCGGTAATAATCTCTGCTTTGTCAGTCGAATTAATATCCATGGTTATATCCAAGGTAAAGTTATCACGCGGAAAAAAGATGTCAGAAGGTACCCCCCAAATATTTCCTGTTTTTGTATCAATTGATTTTACTAATGGATTATATTCTATCATCCTGCATCCTGATACTTTTCCGCGACGATATAATAAAGTGCCAAGTTCAGTATCAATTGAATAGTCCTGCGTCGTTGCGTCGCGCATATATAATTGATATTTTCCTTTTTCTCTGATCACTTCCAATACTGGACCTAAATCCTCACCCGCAATTGAAATATAATCACCGATATAAATATTTTCAGCATTCAATACAGGTAAATATCTACTCCCGGTTGCTACCGGTTTAGTCAAAGTTGTTTTACGTACAGTATCCGCCATAAAAGCAACAACCGGCGAATAAGATTGTGGTCCGGTAAAATTATTGCTCCATCTTACACCACCATCCGGCAATATTCCCGGTGCCGTAAATCCCGAACGATTTGCTGCATTTCCACCAGTTACTATTTTATATTCGCCATTTTCGACTATACATATTAATTTTCCATCTACTGTTACCGCCAGTATATCCTCACCGGATGGAATAATAGTAAGTAATTTGCCGAAATCATAATTATATTTCCATGGAATTGTCATGTCAGAATTTAAACAAAACGCGCCACCAGTCATATCTGTCATGTAGAATTTGTCAGCAGAAGCAAATTGAGTTACAACCTTTAAATCTCCATAATATTTTGATAATGTTGCTTTTTCATCAACTTCCTTAATCTGCCATATTGCACCACTGTCAGCCGAGAAAAATGGCACATCTTTAAATGTACACACATTTACAAACGCGCCGGTTTCTGTATTAGCGTTAATCGGGCCTGCAGTCACTTTTCCTGTGATAGCGTTAAAACGATATATACTTCCCGCCCGGGTCACAGCATATAAATTATCTCCATTTAATGCCATCGGAGAAACGAAGCTTGATACACGTGTCGATGTGTCTGGAAATATCCATCGTGAATTAGTTTTTTCCATATCACCATTCATTGAATATACACGACCACTATCAGCACCAAAATATACAGGTAAATGCGGTACCGTTACCAGATTATCATTTGCGTTTAATTCAACTGTAATAGCGTCATTAAATTGAATTATTTTATCTTTTATTAATTTAATAAATCCAACAAAAACACCATCATGGCGTAATTCATCTCCCGGATACAATCCCACCGCGTCATTAACATTAATTTCATTGGCACCAACGACTGCCTTTTGTGATATGGTGATATTTATTACAGGGGTATAGTTACCTTTTATTAACGCGGATTGAATACCTGCACCTGCCGAATACCAGACAAACCACGACTTATCGTCCGGATTCACCGCGTATATATTGCCATCCAGAGATGGACATAAAATACGCCTTTTTTCTTTCATCATTATTTCAGTTGGTGTTGCTGTAAAAGGCCCCCATGACGCGGCGGATGGGATAATAAAATCTTTCCCTTTTTCATCTTTAATATATAATCTTCCATCAGTATTTGGTGCGTAAACCTCATTTTTACTGGTAATTAAAGGTGTTGCCTTAAATGCTGTCGCATATTTACTTTCAATAATTGGCAACTTTTTATCAATAAGCGAATTTGTGCCGTCCGCAAGATTTATCCAAATTATTTTCCCTTCATCAGTTGCTAATATCGCAAACGATTTATCCGCGGATATTACCGGTGGTTTAAAACTGTGACCTGTTTCAGACGCCCATTTTAAACCGGGAACAGCAAATGAAACGACTGCGGTAATAATAAATATTAAAGCAGCATAAATATATTTATTCATTTTTACCCCAATCTATGGCGATAAACAATGGGTACTTCATCGCCATTGTATCACCCGGATATATGCCATTTTCCAGAATTATTTTCACGTTTCCTATTCTTATTGTGCCATCTAAATCTGATACAATTGCTTTTAATTCTTCATCCGCGTACCATCGGAATAGTGCATATGCATAATAAACTTCTTTCGCATCAGATTTCAATTCTATTGCAGGATTATCAGCAATATCAGTGGTTTTTAATAAAAATATACCATTCAGATCATGTATTATAACGCCATTTTTGCCATCAACAAATATCTTTCGAATAGAATCTGTTTCTACACCATCCGGTAAAAAATCATACTTATTATTAAATGGATTTAACATCAGACTCATTTGCTTATCCGCATTCTCTTTTTTCAACAGAAATAACCGAAGTTTCTTCCCTTTTACATCAGGTGCTTCTACCGGCAAATTATTTGCTACTAACAACATACCAGTTCTGACACCACTGATAATTATATCATCATCCGGTAAGGTAGCATTAAGTAAATATCTCTGTACAGATATAAAAGATATTGATTTTTTTAAACCCAGTGATTTACCATCCGCAATTACGGTTGCAGTCTGACGCAAATATCTTTTTTCACCCTTAAATTCGTAATAACAATATGGACGATATTGGTAACCGGATGTCATGATTAACTTATTTTCATTGTATGAAACAGCGGAAAGTTTAACCATTGGTCGTGTTATTTCAACTATTCGGTAGTTATCAGTATCCGCGATTATTGTTGTTTGCCAGGTTATTTCTGCCGCGCCTAATGAGATATCTTTACCATCAATCATCACCTTAACTTCATCAGCATTTTTCTTAATCTCATATCGCTTTGCGTCACGGGGAGAATTAATATTTAACGACGATTCTGCATTAATAAAATCTTTACCAATGCCAACATCAATATTTTTTTCAACATTGCCCGGATAACACCATACCAATTCACCTTCTCTGGTGATTTCCACAACTTTCGATTTACCGGTGTCGCATACCAGTAAATTACCATTGTTTAATACCTGAATATTATTAATTAAACCAAAATTATTTCCTTTTCCGGAAAAACCATTTAACTGATAATCCGACTTGCCATATTTGTTAAAATGTATAATTCGTCTGGAATCAGTAATAAAGAATTCCGGTATCAATGGTTTAATATCTTTTTGCAAATTTTTCAGATTTTCAGGGACATATGCCAGAATATCTACCATTGCCAACATATTGTTAATTTTTTTGTAACATTTTCCCTTTAAAATCTGTCCATGATATTTCATCAGCATTTCATCAGAAATCTGAATGGTTCCATTATTACCGGCGACTGAATAATTAAAATCCATCTTTCCATTTGTTTCCACACACCACGGTATATCATCATCGTTGATAGCGTTCAGTTTTACCGGTGCTTTATCGACATTCAATAAACCCGGATTCAATTGTATTTCTCCACCTGCAACAGAAATATCATCACTGTTTATCCATATTTCCGTACCTGCAAAATCATTGGGGATAGTTTTAGCGGATAACTTTACAACTGCTTTATCAGTGAACTTTATAAACTCCTTAATAATACCCGCATCAAAAACTTTGCCATCTTTTCTCAATGCCACACGTTTCCCTATTACATCTTTTGCAATTAAATTGTCGGCAATATTTGTTATCTGTATAAATCCTTCAGTTAAATCACCTATTCTTCGCATTGCTGTCAGATACTTATCACTATCAATCACTTCTAATTGTTCATTAGCTTTAGTTATAAATCTAATTTTACGATCTTTTATTTGCCATTTCATTACCTTATCATTTATTGACGCAATCACTTTACTTTGGGGAATATCCGATAATATATCCGCAAAATTCACAGAACAGATAATATTCTTATCATTACAAAGAATCAATTCACTACCACGTGATATTAACTCACCACCCGTATATTCCGGAATTGAAATTAAATATTGCAAATTGTTACTGACATTATTAAACACAGGATTTTTAACAGGAAACAAATTCATATTACCGATAATTTCATTTCTCCATGTTACTTTTAACGGAAGTTTCACTTTTTGACTGCTATACAATTGCCAACTATTAAATAATCCTGTTAAAACATTGCCTGCGGGTATTATCTGTGTAAAATAGCTACCTATATTAGTTATAACAATCCTGGTGTTACCTGCGTCAGTCACCATAAAATCATCCGGAAGTTTATCTATCGGCATTTGCGGGGGCAGAATGCTCTGTCTGAATCCGGGGAAAATCGTCAATAATCCGGTATTACCATTTAGCTTATCGTGGCATGGTATTAACACAGTCACTGCGTTATCACGG
>CAZNLA010000056.1:0-17195 GCA_964573385.1 uncultured bacterium | reverse complement strand
CCTCTGGGCTAGACCATGTTGCCATCCATTTATCAGTTTCAAAACCACCGTGAATATCAACGGTATTATATTGGGGCGGGGGAAGTTTGCCAATAGATAGCGATTTCACCTCTATTCCGGTTGACATCGCCATTATCCCGCATCTGCCGGCGGTGTTGGTTTTACTGTAATAATCTATGGTTTTTTTACCGTTTACATACAATGTGGTATATTCGCCGTCAGCATCTACCTTTAATGACTGCCATTCACCCGGGGTAATTCCTTCAGCAGATGACGCCACTTCTTCAATAATTTTGCCATCCCTGAATAAACTTAACTGTTGACCCTTTGCTGATAATGTCCAGGCGTAACCTGATATACTGTTTAACCCGGTAATATTAAATAATACCGTCATTGACGCTTTTCTTCTTTTCACTATTTTTGCTGTAATATTTGCTTCATAATTGCTCATGGTTTCTGCACCGGTCAGCAATTTTTGTGATTTTGACAATTTTACTATGCTGGTTTTATTGTTTTTCTTGCCGGTGGTATCAACATTATATGGTGATTCAATAAGTGCGTCGGGGATATTTTCCCATTCACCTACTTTTACATCATCAAAATAAATTACGCTACTTTTACGCATTGCTTCTGCGGCATCATTAACAATTTTTCCGGCATCATCCTTTATTTTGTACATATCCGCGGTGACATCATCTACCTGTATTTTTCGCGGATTATCTGACCCGTTGCCGTATAATCCTATTCCACCTTCTGCCGGTGCTGTATTTTGAGCTTCCAGCACCACCTGACCGTCAACCAATGCCTGTACTATTTTAAGGCCGAAGTTAATGCGTATTTTGTACCACTGGTTCGGGTCAAAACCTTTGTTTCCGCTGGCGATAACTTTTTCCACGCCATCACTTACCGCTATTAACTCGCATAAACCGGTGGCGTTTGCGTTAATGTAATTACGCTGTTTTAAACGGAACAGCAGATAGTTTTTATTATCCTGATAACCCGCGATAATGCCAACCATACTGTCAAACTCCGGTCGTACTGATGTTTCAACATAATAACTGTCCCATGTCGGGTAGGCAAGGTTGTCGCGCACGGTTGCCCATGACGGGCCTACGCCGCGATATACAAACCAAAAAGCGTTGGTGGTGGTGTCAACAACCGGATATATACTTAAAAGCCATGGATTAACCATAGGTTTGGTTGTCACAGGGTCAGTTGGGGTGGCACCGGGGTTTTCCTTTTTGTAAAAGTTCACTTTCCATATGTCATCTTCAATCCATGTGCCGGGGGTTGCCAAACGGGTTAACACATCAGGACGCATAAAATCGTCACCAAATACCGGGGTGGCGATATCATAATAGCGAGTACTGGTGATGGTAATGCCGGCAGGGATGGATGTTACTGTCACCTTTCCTGCCGATTTCTCCGGCATCGGCGCGTAAAAAACCAGACGATGGTTAATTAACAATGCCACAGTGCCGGGACGACGTTTAACGCTAAAAGAATTATCACCGGTTTTAAGATTTATTACCGCATTGTTTATAAACTTACCGTTGTGTTGCAGTTTGGCATTATCTGCTGAGATATAGACGGTATAATTTTTTTCAACATTAATAATTATCGGCGCTTTGGGTGGTGCGGCAATATTTATTTTGCACGATATGTCATAACTATTCGCCAATTCTTCCGGTAAGTCAATTATTTCTGTTGCCCACGCACAAAACGACAACAGTAAAATTATTAAAGTGGATATTATTCGCATTGATTGTCCTTTTAACCATAAAAACACGCCATAAGTATACGCAGACAACATTCGTGTAAATGTTTGTATATTTCAAGGTATTAATTTCGTAATGTATATGCAAATCCCTGTAAATATCAATAATTTATACGTAAATATCAATAAATAGTTCCATTTATTTGAAGTTATGATTTATATGGTATAACTTTATTACAGACAAAAAATAACCCCTTACCTTTCGTGGAGGGGTTATAAAAGGTAGGACTATTATCTATTCTTCATTGAAAATCATAACGGATATTTGTGGCTTTAATAGTTCGTGATCCATTGCCGATTGAACTGAAGGTATAAAATGTCTTCGGTGCCAATATGGTAGCGCCACTGGTTGCTGTGCTGGTGGTATTTGATCCGACAAAGTTGCCTTTGATATCAACATATTCGTAATATGTTTTACCCTGTATCCCCACCATTTTTAATTTATACCATGGTCCCGGGTTGTTGCCTTTAGGTCCGGACGCGATTCCTAAAACCGGGCACGCGGTGAAGTTTGTGAATCCGTTGCCAAGTTGCTGTGGAACATTTAAGTAATGGGTGTAAGTACTTTGCGATGATGGTGTCATAAAATAGTCCCAGGTGCGGGAAACATTTATAATATCTTTGGCCGCGGTATCTCGGACGCCGACGATGGTATCATAATTGCCGGCATACATGCTTAGATCCATGGTAATTGCCCACCATGTTGTCGGGGTGCCGGTTTTCACCGTCGCAAGGTCGCAACAGACGGTGTTGTACTGGGTGTCGCCATTTGTATAGTTGCTCACTGTGGTGGCATTTGCTGGCGTTGCGGTAGCGTCATTAATTATGCGCATTTTAATAAAGGTATTTTCATCTGCCGTTGTTCCCCACCATGAGTTTGCAGTTACCGGTGGTGTAGTGGTAAGAGTGCGGGGAGTTAATCCGGCTAACGCGTCTACCGCGGGTTGCAACATAATAGGTACATACTTGCTGGATCCAACATGTCCATCAGTGTATGATACTATAGCCTGGCTACTGTGACGATAATCAACATCTGGGCCTACATAAATCAGATTATTGGTGTCAGTGCTGTCCCCAGTCAATAACATTCCGGAAGTATCCGTTACCTCGCCAATTGATTTACCACCCAGAAAGTTGTTATACCCGTAGCCATTGGTGGTTTTTTTGCCAATAGTAGGGCAAATTAACGCACCCGGGTCAATACTGATATCTCTCCATACTGTGGTGCCCGGAAAAACTTCTTCGTGGTCCTGACAATACATCAAAATAGACGCGGAAATCTGTCGTTGGTTGCTGGTGCAGGTAGTTTGCCGCGCCTTTTCGCGGGCACGGGCAAAGACCGGAAACAAAATAGCGGCTAAAATTGCAATTATGGCAATTACAACCAACAGTTCAATCAGGGTGAAACCTTTTGATGCTTTATTTTTTTGTTGCCACATAATTAATACCTCCAAAAGATATTATACAGATTGGGTACGTTCCCATATAAAAATATTAATAACAAATGTGTCATTTGTCAATAGAAAAATCTATTTTGATGGAAAAATATGCCGACTCATAATGCTGTTCTGTGAATGACATTTATTTGTCCTTTATTTGTCCTTTATTTGTATCTATCACTGTTTTTTTTACAATGATTACGTACAACATCAATCCAATTTTCATACCAATACCATGTTTTGTTTGCAACTAATGTTCCATAATTCTTATTTATTTCTTTTGCATTCATTGACTTCCATAAATCAGTATGATTAGTTATAGTAAACTTTACAAATCCTTCACTTATTATGATTTTTACTACATCAGAAGGGAAATATTTTTTCTTATCTATTTCTTTCAAATAAGCATATTCTTTATTTAATCCATCAGCCATGGGAGAATCTGATTTAATAAATTCAATAACTTTATCAGCTTGTCCTTTTCTATTAACAGTTATTGGCATAAACATTACTCTATATGCATATTTCGAGTTTGATAATTGTTCATTAGTTAAATTATTTTCAAAACTTCCAATATAATTCGAAACATTGTTTGATAAAAAATCATTGTCTAATAGTATTTCTTGCTGCTCAGGTGTAATCGGTGAGAATTGAATTGATAATGCTAATTCATTATCAACACCATACTTATTGCCAAAAAATTGTTTGATATAATAATTGAAATTTATACAACATGCTTGCAATTTCGCACTTAAATATTCATCAATCCTATTAGTCATTTGATGTTCAATTTCATGCCTCAATCCAATTAAAAACTTCAGATTATTCTTTGAATCATCATCAATAGGACAACAATCATCATTTAAACACCGTTCAAGTTCCCAATGTTTATATGCTCCTTGTTTTGTCTTGTCATATCTTCGATTTTTACCTTTCATCTTATAATATCTGAAATCGATTTTTATATTACGATAATATGCATGAAATAAATAAGTCCAAGCTATTACTGAAAGCGTGATGAATGCTTCTGACTTAAATGTAATTTGAGGATTATTATATATTTGTACTGCTGCTAAAATAGCTTCTCTTGATTTTTTTATCAACTCATCTTTGAAAGATTTTATGATTCTCTTCTTTTGTACCATTATAATTCTCCTTTAAAATATAATATATTTACGAATCACTCTTTTCAACAAACAAATCAAATACAACAATATTAACATTGATTATCTCTGTTGTATCTATTGATTTTTTGAATACACATTGCCATTCATTTTTGCTATTCCTTACATAAGACTTACATGTTTCATGTGTAGTAACAAAATTTTCAATGGCTTCAGTTACTACATTGAAATCATGAACTTTTTTGTTAAATAGTATTAATGAGGTATTGCTATCTCTCCAAGTTGTATAACCTATAAGTTGGTTGAGTGCGTCTTTAAGTATTTTTTCACCACCCCATAATTTACATTCAGCAATATAAGCAGCCATATTATCGAATTGAATTCTAATGTCAGTCTTACCAATTCTACTAAAAGTTTCACCAGTTGGCATTTCAATATAATGAGAATTTAAATTTGCAAGTATAATATCACGTAACACATCTTCGCCAAATTGATTAAAACTTATTGCAGTTTTTTCCATAGAATGACATGCTAAGTTAATTATTTTTTTTATGTTAGAATAATCTTCATCAGATATTTTAGATTCATTCATTGAACATTTATCTTTAGGCATTTTGGGTTTTGGTTTTACTATTAGTTGCAAATTGACTGGTGTTATATTTGGAGCATTCGGATTAAGAATTAATGGGATACCAAGTCTTTTTGATAATAAGATATCATTTTCAACTTTTTGTTTTCTATTTTCCAAGATATTATTTACTTTTTTGATTACTTCATTATTATATACTTCTATATTATTATTTATTGTATTAAAACACTCTAAATATGGTTTAAACTTCATTTTAAATCTTTCTAAAATACCAACTTTATCAATTTTAGTCACATCATCTTTTGTATACTCCATACAAAATAGAATATAACCACATTTACTATCAGTTGGTTCAATAATCTGTTCTAATACATAATCTATGTTTTTGTTATATTCACCAGGACGTAAACGCATTAAACTGACATTACCACAAAAAGGTATCTTAAAACAAAATCTATATCCATCACATACGTAATTTCCAATATTCATTTTTACTTGTTTGGGGGTAAAAACATAATTGACATCATCAATATAAATCTCGATTTTATCACGGTGGTATTTAGATATAAACTCATTAATTAATTCAGATAGATCATCATTAGCAAAATTATCATCTGATATTTTTGCTAAATCCAATACCAGATTACTAAGCAATCCTTTAAAAGTTTCATTTGAATCAAACATAAACAATTGCATCTACCCCTCCTCAACCCCAACCCGTATCTCACCAGACATAAGTTTTGGCAATAATGAATCGCGAATGTCTTTTAATGATTGTGAATTTAGACTGTTATTATAAATCTCATTTGAAATAGGTTCCAATATTTGATGAAATTTTAACAATAAATTTTTATCTGGTAATAATATGTTATGCCTAATAATATGTGTTACTTTAATACTTGGTTGTACTGAGCCGATATTATATGCTATTAAATCATCTTTAATGAATTGTAATAACTGATATAAATATAACGCAGAGATATTAATGCTTCTTAACCCAACAACGTTTTGAGCTATACATCCAATTTCACCATTAAATAATTTCATCTCAGCAACGCTACCGACTGTAGAAATTAATATATCGTATTTTTTGGGATGACCATTTCGGAACCAATTATTGTAAGTTTCTTCAGTGACAAACTTCGTACAATTATTAAAATCAATAATTCTGCTTTCACCTGATAATGCTTTTACATCAATAACGGGATACGTAGTTTTACTTGAATGGAATGGTGGTGTTTTTCCTCTATTATCAATTGATTTAGTCATCTCTCCCAACGTCCCCACTCTCCACCCAACCGGCATCTCTCCCAACTCGCTTTCTTCCATGGCGCCGCCGGATGATTTGTAGGGGGTGCCGTTTTCGTCGGGGAACTCGAAATCTATGAACCAGCGTTTGAAAATCGCCTGCGCCATCTCTTCCAACACCTTGTTCGTCCGGTTGTTAAGTTCTATCATGTCGTCAAGACAAGAGAGCGTGTCGGCTATGGCGCGTTGCTCTGGGAGAGGACATAATGGAACCGAATAATTCATTAATGCCGATTTATCACCTCTGGGCATTTTAGTTCCTTTTGATGTTGACATAGAATAATCAAAAAAATTATCAGATGATAAAACATAATATAGAAATTTCTTTTCATAAACATCTTGTTTTGCCCGAAAAACAAGAACATCATTTGAACAACCACCATCTTTATCAGAAAACCATATTTTCTTAAAATAAGGTCGAATATTCGATATTAAAACATCGCCACATTTATATGCCGGTACAATACTATCTATATTTGGCAATCCACTTGATACTGTAATACCTGCTTTTTCTGGTAACATATTTTCAGTTGAGATATAATTATCCAAATTTATTTTTTTTACATTTATTCTATCAGTTGCATATTGACTAACAGCACCTAATTTTTCATAGTTCCATTCATTCATTGACATTATTATCCTTATCATATGCAATTTCTGGTAACTTTCCAACCTCTTTAATTAATTTCTTTTCTTGTGTTTTAACCTTTCTTTCAAGTTTCTTTAAATCTTCTGCTGGAGGAAGTTCTTCTGGTTTTATTCCTCGTTGTCCAAGCATGTTGCGAACACTTTTATTATTCTGTACATGCTCATTTGTTATTGTATTTTCACCATACATATTTTCCTGGGTAACATTATGATTTGTCATTTCTGTTGCAAGATTTTTAGCAGCAATCGTTAATGTTGGTAAAAAGTCCGCTAACGGGCTATTTTTTACACCGTATTGCGACTTCATCATTGCTGTATTTTTTCCACCAAATAATGCCGCGTCTCCTTTTGAACGAATACGACCAAATCCCTCATTATCTACACCACGTTCATAAATATTTTGTGACAATAGTTTCTCGGATTCTCTTAATCTTTCTCGTGCTTCCATTCTTGTAATTAATTGCATTCTATCATCAATCAACTCTTGTTTTCTTGTTTGAAGTGCAAAATAACTTTGTGCAAATGCTACTTCTTCTTTACGAGGATCACCATTTTGAGCAATTAAATAGCAGGCATAACGAGTTAGCATAAAATCTTCAACTTTACGTTCAGCCCCACTACCGATAGTGACCATTTTCGTGACGCCACGAAAATGGTCAGACACCTCTATTCCACTGTTTTCGCACGAATCTACCGCTTTTTTAATTGCAACAATAAAATTTTCCCATCGAGCATATCCTAAATACTCTTGCAAATCTCGCGCATACCAAAACTCAATATTGTTTTCTGGTTCGACATTTACAAGAGTGTCAAACCTATTCATTAATAAAATCAAGTTGTCTTTCATATTAATTCCTCTTATATAATTTTAAGGTTCGTATCATTCAGTATCATTTTCGTGACGCCACGAAAATGATAATTTGCATTAATTTACAACTCATACCCAATCCCCCCCAACCTGACCTTTATCTCCTCTTCTAACTCGCGACGTTTTTCAAAGATGCCGGATAATTCTGTGGTTAGCCTGGCCATTTTTTCCTCAAACGGTTCGGCGTCTTCTTCCTGCTCCTCTATTCCCACGTATCTGCCGGGGGTCAGTATATAGTCGTGTTTTGCAATTTCCGCCGTGTCCACCGCCGCGCTGAAACCCTGGATATCGGTGAAGGTTCCGGCGTCGAATGCAGTGAAGGCGTCGGCTATTTTGGCGATGTCGGCGTCGGTCAGTTCACGAAGTTTGCGGGTCACCATGGTACCCAGGTTGCGAGCATCGACGAAGAGGGTTTTACCCTTTTGCTGTTTATTTTTATTGATGAACCACAGCGACACCGGGATGCCGGTGGTGTAGAACAGTTGCGAGGGCATCGCCACTATCCCCTCTATCAAATCCGCCTCAATTATCTTCCGCCGTATGTCACCCTCGCCGCCGCTTTGCGATGACAGCGAACCGTTTGCCAGCACCAGCCCAATTTTTCCCTTTGGCGCCAGGTGGTGAATCATGTGCTGCATCCAGGCATAGTTGGCGTTGCCACTGGGCGGCACCCCGTATTTCCATCTCTGGTCATCGCGCAGTTTGTCCTGTCCCCAGTCGGAAAGGTTGAAGGGTGGGTTTGCCATGATGAAGTCGGCGCGCAGTGTGGGGTGGCAGTCGTCAAGAAAGGTGTCGGCGTTGAAATGCCCCAGGTCCGCCTCGATGCCGCGGATAGCGAGGTTCATGGTGCACATTTTCCAGGTGGTGGGGTTGCTGTCCTGCCCGTAAACCGCGATATTATTAATGTTGCCCTGATGATTCTCGATGAACTTCGCCGATTGCACAAACATGCCGCCGCTGCCGCAACAGGGGTCATACACCCTTCCGTTATACGGTTTCAGCACCTCTACCAAGGTGCACACTATACACGGCGGGGTGAAGAACTCGCCCGCCAGTTTCCCCTCCTGCTCCGCGAATTTAGACAGACAATATTCATAAGCGCGTCCCAAAA
The DNA here is from genome assembly GCA_964573385.1 of uncultured bacterium. Lineage (GTDB taxonomy): Bacteria > Armatimonadota > Hebobacteria > CAIYQO01 > CAIYQO01 > JBAXQQ01. The sequence goes on along the minus strand of CAZNLA010000056.1, from coordinate 8,331 downwards.
TATCCTTGGTATTGCCATGCTCAATCATCGATATATTGGTGAACAGGTCAACCACCTCGCCCAACCGCCGTTTGTCCAATTCCGGTCGGGAGAAATTCTTTGGCAACACGCCTTTCAAACGTTTATTTTCCCGCTCAATCGACTGCATCGCTTCATCGATCAGTTTGCCGATTTCCGGGGTGTGCGACATGGCGGCAATAGAAAGCCAACGGGCAGAAGGCGGTAGAAAAAATACCCCATCCCGGGTATATTCATCCAAATCTTCTTCAAACCCCTCACCCTCGGCGACTAACTCGTTATACCGTTCCTCAAATTTATCAGAGATATATTTCAAAAAAATCAGACCCAGAATAACCTGCTTATATTCCGAGGCATCCATATTACCCCGTAAAATACAAGCCGCATCCCAAATCTGCTTCTCAAAACCAATATTAGCCGAATTTAATTCACTCATATCAACATCCTTTCTTATATTATAAATTTAGATGTTATAGGGGGTAATGTCAAGGGGGGATTTTTTTGAATTACGAATTAGGAATTACGAATGGATGAATTGTTGCCGATTACCGGATTTGTTTAATGGGAGGGGAGTTGTCCCCAACTCCCGCGACGGTATTTGTTGCATAAAAATGATGTTTAATTTAAGACGACCCCAGAGGGGTCGAATAGTTATAGAATAAGATTTCTACCAAGAAACCCGACCCCAGAGCGGGTCGCATATAACATAGCAGATTGTTGGTAATTATATGCGACCCGCTCTGGGGTCGAGAATAGTTGATGAATTATTATCTACAAATATTTGACCCCGCTGGGGTAATTTTGCATATAATTATTAACTTTTTATAAATCTGTATAAGGGTTGGAGCGTTGCCGTGGGCTATGGAATTGACTGTTTTAGGAATTAATGAACGTAAATATACAATTGGTGAGGTAATTGCAAAACCTGCCTGAATTGTTGGGAAAATAGAGAGTTTATATCTCAAAGAGGAATGCCGGGGACGGCATTCCGTACAGAAAAATAATGGAATCAGATATTTAGAAAACTATGCATCTCCCCTTGTAAAAATCACATTTCTTCGTTATCTGTCCATTTTTCGCATTGTGACAATACTATTTGTACTGCTTCTTCCTGGCCTTCGGGTGGGTATTTATATTTTTTCAACAATCTTTTTACCATTGATCGCATATTTGCCCGCGCCTGTTCTTTCTTTTGCCAGTCTATGGTGCGGTTTTTTGCCAGCATTTCGGTTAATTCTTTTGTCATCTTCACTAATTCGTCATTTTCATAAAAATCTTTTATTGCTTCTGGTTTTAATAATGCGTCATAAAATGCTTTTTCTTCTGTGTTCAATCCTAAATCTTTACCTTCTTTGTCATCTTCAGACATTTGTTGCGCCATTTTCATTAATTCATCTATCACCTGGGCATTGGTTATCTGTCCGTTGCGATATTCTTTCATTACACGTGCCATTTTATCTGAAAACAGTTCTGACTTCACCAGGTTCGTACGTTTATATAGCGTTATCTGTTCGGATAATAATTTTCTCAGCAATTCTGCGGCAAGGTTCTGTTGTTTCATTTTCGCGATATCTTCCATGAATACCGAATCAAATAAGGAGAATTCGGTTTTTACCTCTGAAAACAGATTAATGATACCTTCACTTTTTATGCTGTGCTTCAGCAATTCATTTATCCGGTCATTAATATCTTTCAGTGACAGTTTTTTATCACCGGTAATTTTTGTTATGGTCATCCGCACTGCTTCAAAAAATGCCGATTTCATTCGTTGTGGTTTATCCAGCAAACTACGGCATAACGACGCAGATTGGCGCAGATACATAGCTTCTTTAATAAACAGTTCTTTATTTTTGTCATTCGCAACAATAAAGTTGATGCCTTCAATAATAGTTTTTGCCCGTTCATAATTGCTGCCGTCAACAAATACCGACACATCAAATGTATGAAATAAATCTTCGCAAACCTGCAGTTTTTCGATAAATTTCGGCAATGCTTCTTTTGATATATCAGTATTGCCGAAGTTTTGCCGGTCGCGCATGGTGAAATCGTTCATCGCTTTTTTAAGTGCAGATGCGATGCCGACGTAATCAACGATTAACCCACCTTCTTTATCGCCAAATACCCTGTTAACCCGGGCAATTGCCTGCATCAGGTTATGTCCCATCATAGGTTTAAACAGATACATGGTTGCCAGCGAAGGCACGTCAAAACCGGTTAGCCACATGTCGACGACAATCGCAATTTTCATTTCATCATTGTCATCTTTAAATTTCTTGCCCAATTCCGCCCGGTAATTTTTGTTGCCGGTTATATCTTTCCATTCTTCCGGGTCACCATTGGCATCGGTCATGATTACCTTAATTTTTTCCTGCCATGCCGGACGTATATGTAATATCTGTTGGTATATCCGCATGGCAATAGGTCGTGAATATGCCACTATCATTGCTTTTCCGGTCAGGATATCCTGACGGTCTTCGTAATGGCTAACGATATCTGCACACAGGGACTGTATCGTTTCATCCGCACCTAAAATCTGGTCAATCCGCGATAACTCTTTTTTACTTTTTTCTATGGCGCTTTCTTCCGCGTTTTCTGCCATCATATCATATTCGGTATCGATGACTTTCATAATATCTTCTTTCAGACCGATATTAATCACCCGGCTTTCGTAATATACCGGACGGGTTGCGCCATCTTCCACCGCCTGGGTCATGTCATAAACATCAATATAATCGCCGAATACTTCCCGGGTCGACCGATCTTTTACAGATATTGGGGTGCCGGTGAAACCAATGAAGGTTGCATTGGGCAGACTATCGCGTACTAACCGGGCAAACCCTAATTTCACCTTGCCGGTGCTGTAATCGACACGTTCATTCAGCGAATACTGGCTGCGGTGGGCTTCGTCGGCTATCAGGATAATATTTTTCCGTTCTGACAATGGTTCTGCCGATTCCTCGAATTTTTGCATGGTGGTGAATATTATGCCATTCACCTTTCTGCCGGATAACAATTTTGTCAGGTGTGTCCGGTTTTCCGCCTGTTCCGGTGTCTGGCGCAGATAATCGCTGCATTTGACGAATTGCCCGAATAACTGGTCATCCAAATCGTTGCGGTCGGTCAATACCACTACTGTCGGACTGCTTAACGCCGTTTGCAGCAATTTGGTATAAAATACCATTGACAGTGATTTTCCACTGCCCTGGGTATGCCAGAAAATACCACCTTTGCCATCAGTCTTTGTTGCTATTTTTGTGCGTTCCACCGCTTTTCTCACCGCGAAGTATTGGTGGTATCCGGCGAATATCTTGTTATCTTCTGAAAATAGAATGAAGTTTTTAATGATATCCAACAAACGTGATTTTTCGAAAATCCCCTTAAAAAGAACATCAAATGCAGCGTAACGGGTATCTTCGTAATCGCCATCGGTGGTTTTCCATTCCATGTAACGGTCTTCTTTGGCGGTGATTGTCCCCACCTTTGACGTCGCCAGGTCACTGATGACGCAAAAGGCATTATAGGCAAAAAGGGTGGGGATATCTTTCATATAATTGCGCAATTGCCGGTATGCTTCTGATGTGTCTGTTTTCTCGCGGGTGCAGGATTTCAGTTCCATCACCACCAATGGCAGTCCGTTAATAAACACCACAACATCCGACCTTTTTTCCGCGTTTTCCACCACTGTCCATTGATTAATCACACAAAAATTATTATTATCCGGGGTATCGTAATCTATCAACTTCACCCGGTCATATTTAATTTCGCCTTTCGCCATGGTGGATACTTCCACACCATTCTGCAGGTAATCCATAAATACCCGGTTTTTTTGCAACAACTGAATGCTTTCAAAATTCTTAAGTTTATTTATCGCTTCTTTAATCGCGTCCAATGACACACCGGGATTAATATCATTAAGTGACGAAATTAACAGCGTATCATATAAAGGCGAATGATAATCACGCACCACATCCGGCCCGTATTCATGGTCATACCCTAAATGAACATGCATTAATTCAATAATAGCGTCTTCATAATGTTGTTCTGTGAAAGACATGCTGGTTATCCTTGTAAAAATTATCCTGTTTTATTCTACATGTTATCAGATTATTCTATATATATTCGACAATTTTTCAATATTCATTTTTTATACGAATAAGATCTTCAAAATAATTATTAAACCTATCCAGTATACCAAATGATGGTTGTTATCCGATATACCGTATAAATACGGGCAATCCCAAAGGATTGCCCGTAATGATAAAATTCCTTCTTATTCCACTTTCCGCTTTATTTCTCCAGGTTTAACCATGCCATTTCATCATTTGTCAGCGCTGTTTCGCTGGCGGTTATGGCTGATTTCATTTCTGCTTCATTTTCTGTGCCGATTAAGGCGAAGACGTTAAGTGGTTGGCTGAAGATGTATGCTGTGGCTATTTCCGCAATGGTCATACCCTTTTGTTGTGCCATTTCTGTTACCCGGTCAAGGCGTTTAAAGTTTACTTCGTGACAATACGCGGTGCGGCAGGCGCCGTCGATACCGGCCTTCATTTCTTCAAAGTTTTGACGGGTGATGCGTCCACTGAAAAAGCCGCGTCCCAAGCTGGAATAGGCGAATATGGGCATGTTGTGCTGTTGATACCAACTTCTCGCCTCTGCATTTTGTGGGCCACTGATTGTGACGCATCCCGGTCCCCAGGGGTCATCGACCTGTTCCGCCAGTCCGAAATTTGGACTGCTGACGGTGAATGGGGTCAGGTTATTCTGTGCCGCGTAATCGTTGGCTTCCTGCAGGCGTTGATGTGTCCAGTTTGAACCACCGAAGGCGCGGATGCGTCCGGCATTTTTATGTTCGTTTAAGATATCGACAATCGGGGCAATCGGGTAATCAGGGTCGTCGCGGTGAAGCATATAAATATCAATATAATCAGTCCGTAATCGTGCCAGAGAGTCGTAGATATCCGCGGTAATGTCAAATGGGGTTACCCGTTTGCGATCGGCATTTGGTATTGCTCCTTTGGTGGCGATTACTATCTGTTCGCGATTTCCGCGCATCTCCATCCAACGGCCTATCGCGCGTTCGCTATTCCCACCGGCGTAAACATTTGCGCTGTCAAAACAGTTTATGCCATTGCGCAACGCGGCATCAAGAATATCAACACTGCGGTCCCAACTGTCGGTGCTAATTATCATTGTCCCCAACACAATGCGGGAAACATGTTTATTTATGTTATCAATAGTGCCATATTTCATTTTTTTCTCCGTTTGGTTATGTTCTGGAGGGACAGCAGAATATGTGTTTTACACAAATGACAATGATGAAAGTTAAAGCGTATATCGGCATAAATCATTAATTTTTCAAAAATTTGGCTGAATCAAAATTTTCATGATTTATGCCAGTTTTATCTCATTTGTTAATAATCTATTTAATATAAAGTTATTTAACTTACAGACAAGACACCATCATGGCTTCGCCACTCTGTGTCAGTCCCGGATTTGCTATTCTGGTGGGACTGACACCTTCCTGACTTCGTCACTCGGTGTCAGTCCCTGATAGACGTTCTTCCCCTCTCCAACGGGGAGGGATTGAGGGGTGGGGCTTTTGAATCAGAAATGTCTAAAGTTCACTTTTCACCCGGATAAACCAAACCCCATTGTTTGCGCAGTACATCCATGGTGTTCATTACGGATATTGTTTCCGCATACGGACGCATTGGGCTTTCTTTTATACCTTCGCGCAGACATCGTGCAAATTCTGCTGCTTCGTAATTGAAGCCGTTGCCGATTATCTCCGGCGCTATTTCTTCCGAATCTTTACCGTATACGTTAAGGGTTAATTTTGATGGTCGCCACCACAATTTATGCAGTTGAATTGATCCCTCGGTGCCGAAAATTGTTGCTTCATGCGGGGTATTGGTGCGGACACCACATATTAACGACGCGATTTTCCCCTCTGAAAAACCCAGTACCATTGCCGCCTGTTCATCCACTTTGGTTTCGCCAATATGCGCCGTGCCGGTAATTGATGTTGGCTGTCCAAAAAACAGTTGTGCCAGGCTGATAACATATACTCCGACATCCAATAATCCACCGCCACCTAATACAGGGTTCAACCATCTTTCTTCCGGACTCCAACCACCACGAAACGCAAAATCTGCCTGAATCATGCGCAATTCACCGATTACGCCGGAATTTGCCAGTTCATGTGCCTTTACGATATGTGGCAGAAAACGCGACCACATGCCATCCATAACCAATAGGTTTGCGGCTTTGGCGGCGGCAATAACCTCTTCGGTTTCGCCAGCATTAACAGTAAATGGTTTTTCGCATAATACCGGTTTTCCGTTTGCAATTGCCAACAAACAGTTTTCTTTATGTATCGGGTGTGGTGTGGCGACGTAAATCGCGTCGACATCCGGGTCGGCAACCAGTGATTCATAACTGGCGTGACGGTTTGGAATATTCCATTTTGTGCCAAATTGTTCGGCCTTTTCCGCTGTTCGCGAACCGCAGGCGATAACTTCGGCATCAGGTAATACTGAAACACCTTCTGCAAATGCATTGGCGATTCCACCCAGGCCGAGAATGCCCCATTTAATTTTCTTTGACATGATGATACCTCTATAATTTAATTTTAATTTTCAATAATTTCGTTGCGATAAACCCATTTTTCTTGCCGGATTGATTTTACTATGGCTTTTTGCACCGACAAACTTTCCATTGCTGATTCCAGAGTGCTCAACGGTTCCGCGTTACCCTTGCATATTTCCAGAAAATGCATAGATTGCTCAACAATGCCGATATGACCGGTGCTGGATTCAAGCGGTGGAACCCATATTTTTACCGGGTCATCGGTTTTTACATTCCCATTAAAACGCACATGGCCTGACCCGTTCGGTTCCCAATGTTCCAATTCGAATTTCCCCAGCGACCCGACTACGCCGGTGCGAACAAAACAATATGCGGTGCTATCGGTAAGGTCCATAGTTATGCGTGGTCCACCTTCTAAATCTATCATAACGGTGGCGGCATCCATGGTATCGCGTTCCGGTGGTCCCTGCAAAAACTGTCTGCCTGACGCGAAAACCCGCACCCAGGGCCGATTGAGAATATATAACAGGACATCCATTGAATGAATACAACAATCCAGCAACATGCCCCCCATAGTATCCATTTTGTTTTGCCAATCACCGGGTTTGCGCCAGTATGACGGATAGAAAAATTGTACCCATGCCCCACGTAATTCGCCAAATTCCGGGTCATTTATATGGTCGTACAGATAACGATATATTGCCGCGTGGTGCATCTGAAATCCGACTTCTACCTGTTTGCCGGCTTTGTCCCGTGCCTTTATCATCGCATTGCCTTCGTCCAGAGAATGGCAAAGTGATTTTGCCACCAGCACATGGCAACCGGCTTCCAACGCTTCAATAGTCATTGAAGCGTGCAATGGCACCGGTGTCATAACATAGACAGCATCAGGTTTGGCTACCTGCAACATTTTACTGTAATCAGTATAACCAACAGATGCCGGCGCGCCATATGTTTTTACGGTTTCTGATATTAATTCTTCAGATGTATCGCAAAGTCCGACTATCTCAATATCTTTGCGTCCCCGGTAATGTTCCAGATGTTCGTTACCATGGCGCAAACCAACAACGGCGATTTTTATTTTATTACTCATATTTATATTTTTCCGATTCCGATTTTGTTTATTTTTAAAATCTGTATACTTGCCTTTCTTGTTTAGTATGATTTTACCTTTTAAAATATATGATATTACATAAATATTGTTAAATATGTTACGGATAATGTCATATGTTAAAGATTTAATCAGCAGGTAAGTAGCATAACAGATAGAAACTTTATACTGGCTTATCTTTGATTTAAGGAAAAATACGATAATGTGTAATTGTAACATTAAAAATGGTGATACCATTTTATTTCAGGGTGATTCTATCACCGATTGTGGTCAGCGAGACACAAGTGACCATATGGGTGGTGGGTATGTGGCAATGATCGCTGGTATGCTGGCGGCGCGTTACCCCGATTTAAAGGTTAAAATTATCAACCGTGGCATTGGCGGTGATCGCACCGAAGAGTTGCTTATTCGGTGGCAGGAAGATTGTATTGATTTGAAACCTGATTTTCTTTCTATTAAAATCGGCGTAAACGATGTATGGCGCAAATTAGGCGAATGGAGTGGACAAAAATATATTCCATTAGCAGAATATAAAGTGAACCTGACGCAACTGGTTGATAAAGCCATGGAAGCCGGAATTAAAAGAATAGTATTGGTTAGTCCGACAACTATTG
>CAZNLA010000055.1:0-17338 GCA_964573385.1 uncultured bacterium | reverse complement strand
CATTCATAACATTTAAGAATGCAGAAGTAAAAGTTGAGTTTATCCCTGATAAGAATTAGTAGTTTTTATTTACTCAACACGTCCGCATGACTCGCGAATTACAATATTGGGCGGGATTAAGATATTTGCTGGCGGGATTGTTTTCTCCGGCGATAGTATTCGTGACAGTTATTGTAGATGAAATAACGGTGAGAAACAACCGAAAACAGGCGTTAATAAAATTATTTTATCAATAGCCGGGCCGGCCATTGTACGTCCGTAAAACAGGCGGCCCGCCTGTTCAAATTTTTTTTATTATCATTTAAACCGTCTATATGATTTGCGAATCACCATGGCCGGGCCGGCCATTATACAATCGTAAAACAGGCGGCCCGCTTGTTCGTAAACTTCTTTTTCCTCAACACATCTGTACTATTCACGAATTACTATGGCCGGGCCGGCTATTGTACGTCTGTAAAACAGGCGGCTTGCGTGTTCGTAAACTTCTTTTTCTTCAACACATCTGCACTATTCACGAATTACTATGGCCGGGCCGGCCATTGTACGTCCGTAAAACAGGCGGCCCGCCTGTGCGTATACTTCTTTTTCCTCAACACATCTGCACTATTCACGAATTATTATGGCCGGACCGGCCATTGTACGTCTGTAAAACTGGCGACCCGCCTGTTCGTAATCTTCTGCCTTGACTTAAAAAAATAGTAAATAGTATAATTGTGTAATCCGGTATACATGGCAAACTATTTGTTATTATTTGTGTGGTATATAAAAACAACAGAATATCGCGATAAAGTATAAAGCTGGGGTTAAGTAATGAATATACGAAAAGCTGAAGAAGAAATGCAGGTTTGTGATAATAGGGTAGATTCGATTTATCCCATGCAATGGGAAATTGCATGGGTAGATGATAGCAGATGCTTGAGTGACATCTTGACATTGCCTGCCAGCGTGGATTGGCAACCGGTGGAGGTGCCGTGTTCTGTACAAAACTCGTCCTTTGGCATGCCACCTGAAAAGCTGTATCAGCGCGATAACATTCAGTCGGTCATGTGGATGCACGAAAAAACATGGCTATTTCGGACTACATTCGACGTACCTGACACTGGACCGCATGAGGAAGCACTGGTTCTATTTAAAGGCATCGATTACTGTTATCGCATCTATCTGGACGATTGCCTGGCGCTGGAAGGTGAGGGGATGTTCTCGCCAGTCGAAGTACCGCTCTCTGGCCTGGCAGGTCTCCATGAAATGGTGGTAATGTTGCTTCCCTTTACCGACAATCCGGAATGTCCCGAGACTTTGAAGGCACGCTACAGTATGGGACGCGGTTGGGACTTCGCGCCGCCGCTTCAACCGTGCGGGTTGTGGGATGATGCAGGTATTGTGGTGCGCAAACGTCTAAGAGTAATGGCGGTAAATGTAGCCACGACACTGCGCAACCAACAACGGGCGGATGTGCGCGTTGGTATCGATCTGAGTGAGACGGTCTCCACCGGCGAATTGGTGGTCGAATTGGCGGGCGTTCGCCGTATACTGCCGTTGGTTAGTGCTACTAACCGTGTTACCGTTCCGGTGGAAGTACCATCGCCATTGCTCTGGTGGCCGAACGGCCTGGGTTCGGCAAACCGCGTGACACTGCGCGTAGAATTGCGCGTGCCGGGACGTCAGACCACTGTTTATGAACGTTTGGTTGGACTGCGTTCCCTTGACCGCGTGGCTTGTCCGGGACAGGGGGTCGAAGATATTCCTTTGCAATTGGTGGTTAACAACCGTCCGGTCTTTATTAAAGGGGTCAACTGGGTGCCACTGGATGCCTGCGCCGGCAGCATCACGCGGGAGCGTTACGAACTTTTCCTGCGCCAGTTTCAGGCGGCGGGGGTAAATCTTATTCGTATCTGGGGCGGTGGATTGAAAGAGAAGGATGCCTTTTATGAATTGGCCGATGAGTTGGGGTTGATGGTCATGCAGGAGTTCCCGCTGGCCTGCCAGAAACTGGCACGGACAGAACGTTTCTTCCGCGTCCTGGTCAAAGAAGCGCAGGCCATCATAAACCAACTAAAGTGCCACCCGAGTGTGGTTATTTGGTGTGGTGGTAATGAACATTACCATTACTGGGACAACTGTGATTCCGGGACGGAGCAAATGCTCGCGTGCGTAGATTGGGTTCGCAATCATTTTGCTTTTAATGATGAAAATCGCGAATGGCGCGCCGGGTGCGACCGTTATGATGAACCGGCGTTGCTGTTGCTTGCTGAATTGTGTGCCAGGGAGGATAGTTCCCGACCGTTTCAAATTACCTCCGGTATGGAGGGAGAAGGAGAAGTGCATGGCATTTGGAACTGGAATCCTGCCCTGGGTGACCACCGTTTCCGCGATAGCGACTCCCTTTATGACTACTGGTTGAATGCCCGTGGTTCTCTTTTCTCTGAAGCGTCTGTATCCGGTATCGCCAACCTCACTACCATAAGCGATGTACTTCAGGAAAGTTCGCCGTCAGTGCCGGAAAATAATAATCCCATCTGGCAAATGCATCACGCTTTTAACGCCGCCTGGGATAAGTTTACAGATCTGTGGTTAGATTTGCCTTCGACGGTAAAGTTGTTTGGACCGTCTGTCGATATTAAGAGTCTCGTATTGGCCAATCAATGGATGCAAGGCGAAGGCGGTCGTTTTCTGGTAGAAGAGATACGTCGCCGTCAGGGGCAAACCTGTGGTGTTATTTGGTGGGGGATTAACGAGCCATGGCCGGGGTTGGCAGGGAATGCCCTTATTGACTGGTACGGCCGACCAAAAATGGGCTGGAATATAGTCACTAACAGTTTTAAACCAAGTATTTTAACTTTGCGATATTCACACTGTCTCCTGCGCCATTTCAAACCGGAACTGTGGCTGACGCACGACGGATTTGTGCCGTTCAATGGAAATTACGAAGTGACAGTAAGCAACCTGATTTCCGGAGTTGTCGACACCTATAACGGTACAGTTACCGCAGAGCCGTACCAGTCGCTTTTCTTACGCAACCTAACCCCCGTACGAATGACCGCCGGCACCCACTTGCACGTCACCTGCCGACTTTTTGACGATATGAGAGAATGCCTGCACCAGAATGAGTACCTGTTTGCCTCAAATGAGGACGCTGTCCCCTTTGACGCGGGGATGTTAGAGCAAATCAGAATGTTATTTGGTTTGACTGAATAATGAATCACACTGAAATGATAAAATTGATTCAATAGCCGGGCCGGCCATTGTACAACCGTAAAACAGGCGGCCCGCCTGTTTGTAACATCATTAAATATGTTCATATAAATTCCTATTGCGTGCCAGGAAATGGAAAACGATAGATTATACTAATAGGAAAGCGACGACTAATGTTGCTTCTGTCCAACTTATTACTAAATTTATTGTGCAACCGGAAAATGGAAAATTGTATCACAAAATGGTGGGGTAACAGCGACCCCTACTTATATTGACGATCAGAACTCATGGATTTTTAATGGGATTACAGGCACAGAAACTTTTTACATGGATGATTTCAAAGTGATTTAAATATTAAAATAGACTTGTCCATAGAAAAGATACCTTTTTTCTATTCATTCACGCTAAACGAACAATAAAATGTTAATATTTTACAAGACTTTCGCTTCCATAGAGAAATCTGCTGGAAAATGGTCGCTTCGAGAGGCTCAGTGATCGGTCACTGATCTTGTCGAAGTGACCTTAAGCTAAGTCCTGTAATGATTACTTTTTGATATCATAGTCTGCTTCCCAAATAATGTTATCATCTTTATCAAGGAAAACAAGGTCATTGGATAATGGTATGTTGGATGGTGATTTATATAAGATGACTAATGGTATTGGATTGTTTGCCAGTACCGGAACGCGGTCGCGGTATGTTGTTATTATTTCATCAATTTTCTTTTTCTTTTCATACGGGTCGATTTCTACTCCGCCTAACCATACCTGAACCTTTGCGTCACCACGTATACGTATAGCTGCATCACCTGCTTTAGGGAAGCTAACATTGGTTATTGCATAATATGACAATGAAGTGCCATTTGTGAAGTTAATTAAAGTATCCGATTCAACTGCAGTCCATTTGACATCCCACAGGTTCTCTTTTATTGCGTTTACTGCTTCGGTAGGCATTACTGGTTCATAAGTATCATTGTTCTCATCAAGTACCTGTTCTCCTGAAACCATTTGCCAGCGACGATGTTTTTCTGTTTCTACCAGTTTTACACCAGCATCATAGATTGTATTTCCAAATGTAATTTGTAATGGGAGTCGCTTTACTTCCGGTAGTTGCTGAGCATAAGGTTTTAGTATTGCTGTATATACTGAAGTAACTAACCCTGGAGCATTTTTTGTCATTGCAGGGATAATTATTTCTCCATTAGCATCCCGACTAATACTCCATGTTTCAGCGAGATTCATTTGCAATTTGGCTGTTATTAGTTTGTCTGTAAAATTATAAATACTTAATGGTATGTTTGTCTGCTGAAGGTTGGTTACCAATGGTGGCGTTGATTCCCAACGTCTTATCCATATATCATTAAACTGTATTTCCCTGGAAGTTCCATCTTTCAGTGTTAACCAGACTCGCGGTGGAGAATCTTGCAGATTGATTGCCTGATTTCGTCCAATTATGGCTGTCCAGGAAAGTGTTGCTGCAGTATTAGCCGATAATGTTATTGGAATTTCCGGTTTACTATCTATCAGACTGTTTTCCGGTAATTCGATTTTAATTTTCCCCTGTAAAGTAGTTGCTACATTATTGCGTATAGTTACTTTGAAAGGCATAATGTGAATATCACCTTCCATCGGCAATAAAGGTTCAGTATAGAAATCAAATGATGGAATTGGTGATAACGAGGTGAATTCATTTTTTGACTCTGCAGTAATAAGAGCGTTTGCCATTTTTCCTGATGTCAGGTCTTTCACTTCTATAGTCCACGGTAGATCCGGTGCATTAACACCGGGAAACAACATTACTACTCCCCAGCCATTTATTGAAGCTTTTGTACGAAGAGTAGGTATTTCCATACCTTTTGCATCTTTTAGTAAGATATTAATTGCATGACGGCATTTTGACAATGTGTCATCGCGCAGCCCAATTTGTACCTTTAGTTGCAGCATCTGGTCGGTATCGCTTTTCAATAATCGTGGTTCTAATTTAATATCTCCTAATTCTTCTGTAATAAGACTCAATACAGTACATTCGCTAAGACCCATTGGCAATGTCCAGCCATCTATTTTTTTTGTTAGTATACGATCATGGTAAACATCATATACTTGTTTCACATTTGTGGAAGCAACTTTTAATGTTGGTGAAATATTTAACTTGTTTGTTAATATCGCACGGGTTACACTTCCACCATTTTGGTTTGAAATAACCAGTATATGTTCTCCTTGTTTTAATATAAACTCTGGTCCGGCTATCCAGCGGGTTTGTCCAGTTCCGCGTTCTGCCCACAGGTGATTATTTGCAGGATCATTTTCCATAGGAAAAGGAGTGCCACCTTCACCATCAATAGTTACTTTTGCAGAGAATGACCCAGTTAATTTCACTTCAACCCATAATCGATATCGTTCGACAGTATTCCTACTGTTGAATTTCGCTCCATCATTCCATCCTTTTGTAATGTCGATTTTTTCAGAGATATCAATAGTTTTATCAAATGCTTGTGAAGTCCAGTGATCCCAGTCACTTATTGCGGTGATATATTCCTGAGTATTATCCTCTGTATGCATTAGTACAGGATATAATGCCAGTTCCGGTAATCCGTTATCATCCACTACCTGAAACGGTGGTAATACGCCATTTTTCTTAAGTAAATCAAAAATTTTCGTTTGATATTCTGTAAATCCTGGCGATCCTATACGTTCGCTGGTTCCTGATGTAAATGTAAATTCGTCGATTTTAATTTTTGATCCACCTCCGCGATACGTAAATGGATATTCTGTTGAATTCAGGTATATACCGCCATTTTTCTGCCAATCATCAATGCGTTTTTGCCAATTAGCAGGAAGGTTTCCATTGCCACAGCGGAATATAACTTTAAATGATGATAATGACATACGTTCACTACGTAGTGACCCCGTTTTTAGCGATTCAGGATGAATTCCACCAAAAACCAGGGCATCAAATAATGGTTTTGGAGTTCCACTTCCCGGTGGCCAACTTGCTGTACCATGATAAAGGAATGCTACTTCCTTGGACATTTTATTACGCGAGTCAAGGAAAACTTGTTCTTTAGCACGGATAGCATGAATTGATTCAGCCAGTTCTTTACCGTGGGGTTTTAATTCAAAACCTGGTTTCCATATGGGTGCCGGATCTCTTGAATCGGGGTTATCATCAGCACGATAAATGATAAAATGTCGTCCTCCACCAGCAAGCGCATCAAAATTCAGCATTCGTGCTATTCCTGGCAATGTTGGGATGTGAAAAATATAGTGCAGCATTATACTGCTGGGTACATCTCCCAGCGTACCGCGTCCTTCGTGAGCCTGGTAATTAGTCTCATTTGGCCGGGTGCTTGGATATACTCTTGTATGAAATAAATCAAACCACAACCATGGATGATCACCTTTATCTATTTTACGAAATTCATTCCGACATTGATATGCCAAATCTGACCATAAATCGTTAAATCTGTTCCAATCACTATTAGATCCTCGGTAAGTCCAGATTTGATTCCATGAAGTGTAATCACCATTCCAATCCTGTGGCGCTGGAATTTTTTTGCTTGGACATGGATATTTTTTATATTCTTTACTCCATTTGCTGTTTAGTGAATCTATACTGAAATATCGCGACTTTATCCAATTTCTGTAAAGTACTGAACTAACAGGTGCGATATCTTCTTTCTGGGAAGATATTATATTTATCTCTGATTCATCCCACATATGGATTGTCGTTGCGCTTGTTAATCGTTCATGAATATCTTTGGCAAATTCCTGTGAATTATCATTGAAAGGATAATAACCGGATGTTTTTGCAACCCAATTGCCCGGCCAGGTGGGTAATGCATTGTAATTTGGTCCACAAACACCCCAGGAATACCAACCTGGAGTGGCATACATAGTGCCGGAGTTTAAACCAGCATCTTTATATGCTTGAACCATTTGTTGGTTGTCTGCGTTGAATTGACCCCAAGGGGCATAAACAAGGTCTTGTTTATAATCGTAAGATCCATCGCGAAATAGCAGACGACTGTTGCTTTGCAATACTCTTTTATTTTGATGCAGAGATATATTAAGTCCATATACTCCAATTAATAAATCACGTGTAGGCAATGATAATTCTACTGGTGGATTCGTTCCTGGTAAAATATCGATATTTTTTGTAAGTCGTTGTAATATTCTTCCGTCTCGGTCAGTAACATTTAATGATAGTTCGATATTTTTTAGCGGTTCTATTAATTCACTGATAATGGTTGCATTGCCGGTCAAAATCAATCCAAAGTCACGGTATTGATTTTTAAAATTCCAGTTTATTTTTATTGGAGAAGCGATATCAAATGGCCAGACATCGGATGATGATCCTGACTTGGTAGTGTAGGTTAATCTTGCTGTATATTTGCCATCTGGAATACTAACCGGTAAAGTAAATGAAGGTTTAATAGATTTTACAGTTGTGTCTTCCATGTCGATAGGAATAGCTTGTTCAATTATTACTGTATTGCCAGTAAGCAATTCACATTTCAGTATACCATTTTCCCTGGCTGCAGATATTAGCTGTGCACTAAAAACTGCTGGTCCGGTTCCCTTTACAGTTTCAGGACCATTGGCAAGATCAAGGATTACCGGGAATGCAATATCACCTTCAATTGCATAATTAAAGATAATCTCATAATTACTGGTGGGGAATTTCCAATATCCTTTGCCAAATTGCCAACTATCTTCTGTAGGCATTCCAAAAAGTTGAGTAGTTTTAAAAGATGCTGGCGATCCGTATACTAAAGAGATAACTTTTCCTTTTCCGAAATCTTTTATACCAGTACGGAGAGTATTACGGAATATACCTTTAAAACCAGCAATATAGGTTTTGAATTTATTATCCATTGATTCAGGCAGACTGGATATCCAGAAAGAATTGGCTGGTGCAAACTTACGGTATAATTCACCATTTGGTTTTGATAGTTTACCGGTGTAGAACATACTGTTACCTAGTGTAATTAAAATACCGCCACGACGGACATATTGGTAAAGATACCATTGTAAATCAATTGAAAATTCAAATGGCAATACGCCACACAAGACAACGATGTCTATCTGTGGTTTGCCATTTTTGTCTTTCAGCATATCGAAAAATTCAACGGTATTAGGTGCTCCGCCGTAATGGCCCATTTGCGGATTGATATCGCCAGGTGGTGCTGTTTTAATGCGCAGGTTATACTTGAATATGAAATCTTTCCAGTTATTTCTGAGTTCTTCTTCTGCTGTACCACCAATGAAATAGACACTCGCATCATGAAGAGATTTGCACCGTGGTGTTTCTGTAACAGGTCGACCAGCAATACGATCCAATGCTTCCAGATATATCCAGCGCGACAAACCTTCTTCATTGGGCAAGTGGGCTGTAAGTGAAGGTGCTACTGTCAGGTCGCCAATTAAACCAAGAGAGTATGCCGCAGATTCTTGTACTATTTTTGATTTCGAGTCGAGTATTTTAATTAATGTTGAAACAGCCTCAGAGCGGCGGATTTCTCCTAAGGTGACAGTAGCAGTGACTGCAAGTTCAGGTGAACCATTTAGAGCAATATCTTGTAATAGTTTTAAAACTCGAAGACTTTTTGTCTGTATTCTGCTGGACCAGATAATTGATTGCCGTTGTTCTGTAGTGCCATTTTCAAAACCTGCTTTTAACGTTTCATATACCTGTTCATTTTCATCATCCGGACCACCATCATCATTATCTAAAATTATAAAATCAGCTATATTATCATTTGCAGCATGAATAATAAAAGGTGAAAATATAAAAAATATTGCGATTAATAAAACAAATGTGGATACAGTGAGTTTATTCATTATAACCTTCCAAAATAATGCAGAATATGTTTTTCATTTATCAATTTGTTTAAAGACTTTAAATAAAGGCTTTAAATGATTATAATTCACTTTTTCATGTCACGCAATAGGGAAAAATATAAATTCTACACAACTAAGTTGCGTAGATAATTGCAGATAATTTTTGAATGAAGTTACTAACAGTCGGCCCGCCTGTTAGTAACTTCATTTTTTTACTCAACACGTCCACATGACTCGCGAATTACAATATTGGGCGGGATTAAGATGTTTGCTGGCGGGATTGTTTTCTTCGGCGATTGCATTCGTGACAGCAATAATTCAAATGCTTTGCTGCCGACTATTTCCGGATGTTGCTCTAATGTTGTTAATTGGGGTGATGTGAATTGACTTATGGGTTGATTTCCGCACCCCATTACGCTGATATCTCCGGGTATTTTTATCCCGCGTTTGCCCATTTCAATCATCACTTTAGCTGCCATGTGGTCTTCCAATGCGATTATTGCTGTTGGCCGCGGGTTGAATCCCAGCAATTTATTTGCAATTACCGAAGAATCCAGTTGCTCATATGTCATATTTTCAGTGCTTACAAAATATCTTGTAGATAATGAACGTTTTTGCAAGGCCCGCATAATTGCCTGTTTGCGTCCTGTTTGCTGGTGGTAATGCTGTGGGTCGATATAGGCTATGGTTTTGTGTCCCAGTGATGCAAGGTAGTCAATCGCCTGTTCTGCCAGTTGTGTTTCATCTGTCTGGACAAAATCTATCTTTATCTCAGTTGAAGTAGCATCAATACCCACCATAGCAATTTCGTGGCTTTGCAATTCCATAATTATATCGCGGGTGATGGGGTTAAAATGGCCGGTGTATAGCAGAATCCCGTCAATTCTCTGTTCAACCAAATCGTGAATAGCATGCTTGGTTTTATCGTATTGTCCGTGGGTTTCTAATATCAATGCCCGATATCCGGCATCTAAGGCACAGTTTAAAACAGATGATAGCATACTGGCACAATAAGGGAAATTCACCCGCGGCAATACCATGCCGATGACGCCGCTTTGCCCGGTCAGCAAACTTTGCATTAACTGATTAGGCCGATAATGATGTTCCTTCGCCAGTGCCTTAATCTGTTGACGCATTTCCACCCCGATAGATGGGTCGTCGCGCAATGCCCGACTGACTGTTGATGGCGCAACACCAGCAATTTTTGCCAGAAAACGAATGGTAGTCATTTTTTTTCTCTTTATCTACGCAACTTAGTTGCGTAGAATTTATATAAATTCATCTTGCATGTCAATAAAATGCTGATTACAATTATTTAAAGTATTTAATTGATGGATTGAAACGAAAAAAATAATATTGATTTTCCCGTCGAAGGGAAAGAATATGCCTAACTGAAATAAATATAATGCCAATATTGTTGAATGGTCTTTAGGTAATTTTGATTACCTTTCAGAAATGATATTTACCGTCAATAGTGATACTATTACCATTCGTCATAGCAATGTTGAATTGGAGTAAAGCAAGATGAAACACACACATATTCTGCCAATCGTCTGTGGCGATGTCCGGCTGGAGTTGGAATTCGCCAATGGCTTGCTGTGTAGCCTCGGTGCCATCACCGTGGGCGGCATGGCGCTCCGTAATCCGGCGGCTCCGTTCCTGCCGTGGTTCGACAGCTATGAAGGAGAGGTTTTTGACCGCCTTGAGTTTGTCGAGATTAGGCAATGTGGCGAGGAACAGGTACTCGCTCTGCGTGCCATCAGTAATCCAGTCTACCCGTTCCGGGAGCGGCGCGACAGTTCCGGCGACCTGTGTTTCCGCAATGTCGCTTACAATGCCGAACCAGTAGTTAGCGAGTTGAACATTGTGTTCAAACCGACGGCGGCGATGATTGCCGGGCGTTCATTCACTGGCTTCACCTACAGATATGAATATGTCAACGACGCCTGTCCAATCCACCGTTTACTCGATCGCGCCACCTGGGAACTGGGTGGCAACCTGGATGACGTCAATTTGGTTTGTCGCAACTGGCTTACGCCGCCACGAATGAAAATTGGCAAAGACACCACTTATTCGACTGTCGGCCTGGATCAATGGGCAACGGTATTACCCGGTAATATGTGGGGGCGTTGGAGCCTGCTGCCCGGTTTCGACCTACAATACGGACGATCTGGAGTTCTAATTGGTTGGTTTGATCAAGTCAGTCTCATCCGCACCGCCATCGAGAGCAATGCTGGCGAAGATGCCATCCGTTTCAACGACTTCCACTGGTTTGAGCAAGCGGGTCGGGTCAGCACCAATCCTAAAACCATTCTGTATTGTCCGGACCGACTGGACCACACCGATGCCCTCAACCTATGGACTGAATTGCAGGATCGGGATTGTGCCAACGGTCGGCGCCAGTTTGGCATTCCTGAAGAGGAGCCCGCGCGTCTAACGCTACACCATTTTGTCTGGCGCGACTATCACTTTGACCGCAGTTATGAGCAGTCACTGGCCATTGCTGCAGAACTGGGATTGGACCAGATCCTGATTGATAATTGTTTTGAACAAGGAGAGGCACTCCAAATGGCCCATGAAAAATTAGTGTCGAAAAAGGAACAGGATGGAACATCTCTGGATAAAGCTATGCCAACGAACATGTGCTGCACTCTGGACTATCAGGTTGCCGCAGAGCATGGCGGTGAGGCGGCACTCAAGCGTCTCTGCGAACGGGCGGCGGAGATGGAACTCAAGGTCAGTTGCTGGATGGCGACCCATCTTCATCCCCACAGTACTCTAATCCGCGGACCGCAGGCGGCGACATTCGCTCATGGCAACAATGGCGCGATTGCCGCGTCAGAATCAGGACGGCATCCTTCGACTGGCTATCCGGGTGACTGTTGGACACTCAACCTGAATAGTCCGGTTTATCGCTATTTGGCAGATAGTATTTTGGGAATTTGCCAACGAACCGGATTGTCCGGGTTTGCCTGGGACAGTTTCTCGAACCTGGGCTGGTGGCAGGTGGACTACTCCGACGGCAGCATGCGTCCGCAGTTTGACAAAATGGGTGAGTTGTATGGTGAGTTGGCGCGGGCTGGCCTCTATATCGAACCCGAGGCCATTGTCGCCTTCTCCAGCCACAGTTGCTGCGGCCTTCATGGCGGCGATGTATACGCTGGAGAATTACTTGGTTATTCCTACGATAGCACCATTGCCTTGGAACATGAAGGTCGGGCACTGTTGTGTGGCGAAGAATCGCCGGAAGTACTGTTCCGTTGCCTGGCGCACCGGCGCGCACCGGAGGTGCGGTTGACGGAAGTGCCGCGTTCCGAGTGGAGTGCGACGGCGATGGCGGCAATGAAGCTTTATTTCGCCATGTATAAGCAGGCTCGTGGTGACATGCACCGGCGCACTGTCCTCAAGAATGGGCTGGGTGTATTGTGGCATGGGGCAGGGATCGAGCGGGTGTTCTGGTCCTTTCGGGAACAGAAGTGGAGCGATGGTCGGACGGTGGACCTGCTGACCGGCGAAACACCTGCCGACAACCGCCTGCAGCCATGGCGGGTCTACCGGTTGGCGCCGGAAGGGGAGCCGAGATAAGTAAACTTCGTTGGCGACGAAGATATTGAAGAAGATAGTGAACGCGAGGAAATGATTATGTCAAAACTAATGTTATTAAATGATGTGAACGCATTGCGCCGGAAACTGACCGGGGCACGCGGTTCATTGGCTGCTAAATGGCAGCATTTTCAGCAACTTGCAGAGTATCAGGCGGAGTCATTTCCGTTAAATCCTGCATTAGTTGCTTTAGTGAATGATGATGACGCGGCGGCAAGACGGTTCCGTGAACTTTTTGAAAAACGTTTATTGCAAATACCATCAGACTGTCGTTCACACGCGGCCCAATACCACACCTGGTGCTGGTCTATCCCGCTTGGGCGCTGGGCTATTGCATATGATTGGATGGCGGATACCCCGGCTTTCGCAGATTTTGATCATGTTGCTGCCGCGGATGTGCTGATTGATGCAATGTATAGCCAGGTTTATCCGCGCATCCTGGCGCGGCAACCCGCTGGCGACAATCAGATTGCCAGCATGTTGCTGGCCTGTGGTATGATTGGTTACCTTTTTGGAGTTAAACGGGGAAGTGACCCGCGGGCACAACGCCTTTATCAGATAGCCATGGAACGCGGATCCGAGATTGCTGCTACTGCTGAAGCACAATTTGTAGGTGAAGGTTCTGGTTACATGATTGGTGTTAACGCCGCAGTTATGGGTTTATGGCATGAGTTCCTTCAGTGGTTAGACCAACCGTTTGACCAAATAAAGTGGCTGAGCTGCCAGGAATCCGGCCGCAATGTAATAAGTCCCGGCGGCTTGTTACTCCCCTGGGATGCCGGCGGCAATGTTCGTGCCTTTAACATGGCTGGTTTGACACTGCTGGCTCGCGTAACTAATGATGTTTCTCCACTGGCCTTGATAGATAATCTGAATATGTGGCATGGCATTGACCACTGTGCCTGGTTCGAGGATCAGCGGTTCTGGACACTTGTATGGTGGCCGGAGGATGCTCCTGACTGGCCGGCAATAGAAGTGCCTATAGATAATGCATTCAATGGCTGGATGCATCCGGAAATTGGCGGTTGTCTGGATTCTCCAAAAAACAGAACGCGTTTAGCCCAATTATGGGATATTTGCGGCGGTGGTCAGATAGGAGGAGTAGCGCGTCCACAAACCGATCCAAATACTATTATTCTGGAAATTAATGGAAGTCCGCTTTTTCTGGATGGTATGCCCTCTGCGGAATGCCGTGTATTTGAATTTCCGCAAGATAAAGTATTGTCAGATGGTGAGCGTGCCTCTTTACAGCATGAAATCGCGTTATTCAAATCTGTTGTTCAAAAAGAAGTCAGCATGAGCGACCGTATCCGTGGTTTTGCCCACGGGTGTATAGGCGGTTCCAATGTATTGGTGATAAATGATGAACCATGGTACTATCCACGTAAAAATGTTAATGGAGTCGGAACGCTATGGGCCAACCTGCCGGGTATACGGGCAGTATCTGCCGATTGCAGCGGACATTACACACCATATTATCCTGTTAAGACCATGGAACGGACATCACTGATGATACAGGATAGATATATTTTAGTTCTTGATAAAATTGATGCAGAAGAACCATTGAAAGTTTCATGGCAGGTACATACACGGCCTGAAGATGTAAATGTGACAAAAATCGGTGCCATGGTGAAAACACCGGAAGGTCCATGGGTACAGATACTGCCAGAAAGTTTGAATGTTATAAAAAAAGAATATATGCCGGGATATCCGAAGGAACCGGTGGGTGGATCTGTTCGGGTAAGCTGGCAGCGTGAATTGCAAACTGGCGTTATGGCGACATTAATTGTGCCCGGTGATGATGAGGTTTTGACAAGTTCTGATATAAACTGGTCAGGAGGTTTCGCGGATATTGCGTCTGAAGAATTGAATTGCATACCAGTCTTGAAAGAAGAGATGAAAGCACAAAACCTTGATGATTTGCTGAATTTTCTTGCGTCTGCACCTGCTGAAGATGCAAGATTGCTAAGATGTGAAATGTCTGTTCCGGTTGACGCGGATTATTTTAGGATAACTATCTTCAACCCAAATGCCGGGATATGGTGGAATGGGGAATGCATTCGTCCCATTGACATGACAAGTCCGGGAACCTGGGGGAAATCGTTGCCTATAAGCTTGCCAGTACCTGGCAATGGCAAGGCAGAACTTGTTCTGGTTACTCGTTCAGACAAGGGAATGCTGCAACAGGAAGGTGGAGTATGGTATAAGAAAATTAACCCGACTGACGTTAATTTTGCTTCGCTTTCTGATGGATGGCAGATTACTGATGGTGATAATAACATTAAGGTGATGTCTGGTGAAATGGCAAACAACTCCGGCTGGGATACTGATGCCAGTTGGGTGATAAAATACAATGATGGTAAAATTGCAGTATTGCAGGCAACAAATATTAAGGGACAGGATGTTGCGGAATGGCATAATAGTTCTCCTTGCCATGCGGTATGGAACGGAAAATTCTGGTCAGAATTTGATGCGGCATTGCCGTCATCAGCAGAACCATGGTCTGCTAAACCGATGCCTGTTGAAGAATTATCGGCCATAAAACCGATGGCATCTGCTGATTCCGCTGGTTTTCGAGTTTGTCAGGCTATTGCGGCAGAAGATTTAGCAACCTTGGTGAAATATTTAGATGATACCGACTGGAGGGTCCAGCGTTCCGCAATTGAACGAATAGGGGAGTTGGGATTATTGACTGGCGCAGAATCCTTACGTAAACTGCTGGAAATTGAGATGGAATGCCAACTTTATCCGGAAATGACAAATTTAATACCGACAGAAACTTTAGTAAAAGAATATGCCGCTATCGGATCAGACACCGGCAGCAAGCGATTTCGGGTTGTACAGGCCTTAATTATGGCACTGCATAAATTGGGTGATAGGTTGGCATTGCCACTGGTAAGAAAAGTCCTTGATAATAAAAATCATTTTTACCCGGTTTTTTGTGCCGGTATATTATTCTTAGGAGAACTTGGCGATAAAGAGGATATAGAACAAATCAAGTTTTGGTCAAATTATCCTGAATATAATGCTAAACGAACCGCACAAAAAATGCTTATGCGCTAAAGATAGAATTTATTCAATAGCCGGGCCGGCCATTGTATAATCGTACAACAGGCGGCCCGCCTGTTTATAGCATCATATATTTTCGTTAATTATCTTAAGAATTAATCATGTATTTTGAGAAATTTATAAGATAATGACCTGCTTTTCCATACATTAATTTCAACACAATAGCCGGGCCGGCCATTGTACTACCGTAAAACAGGCGGCCCGCCTGTTTGTGACTTCATTCTACAAATTTTATCCGCACTTATTCACGCAACTTAGTTGCGTAGAATTTATATAAATTCCTATTGCACAACAGGGAAATGTGAATTACAATCATTGAAAGCTTAATTTTAAGTCTTTAAACAAAAGGAGAAAAACTATGAAAACCAATCAAAAAGGTTTCACCCTCATTGAGTTGCTGGTCGTGATTGCCATTATTGCCATCCTCGCCGCAATACTTTTCCCGGTATTTGCCCGTGCGCGTGAAAAGGCACGGCAGACCACATGTACCAGTAATCAACGCCAGATTGCGGCGTCGATTCAGATGTATGCGCAAGACCATGAGGAGTCATTTCCATTATCCACCACTGTCTGGTCGGATATTAAGGTGGACCCGGGTGTGTTGAATTGTCCCAGTAAGGGTAAAAGCATGCCGAATGCATATTTCTATAATGCCGGTTCCCACCTTTCCGGACGTTCCATTGGTGAATATAATTCGCCAAGTGATGTTTTATTAACGGCAGATGGTGTAGTAAATGTTATTCCAACCGGCGTGTTGGATGCCATTGGTAATGGAAAGTTTGCTGCCGGTAAATCTATAGGCGACGTTATTGACCTTACCCGGCATGGCGGTATTGTCATTACAAGCTATATGGATGGTCATGTAGCACCGATTACTACCGGGACAACGCAACTTACCACAGCGTTTATGAAAGGTCGCAATCCTGACGAAAAGGTGGTTCCATACCCGTTAAGCGGTGCCACAGGAATGGATTTTGATGTGGTATCAGGACCGCCTTCCGGAGTTCCTGGTGTGACAGGTGGATGGCAATTCAACACAGGTGCATGGACTACACTAACCGGTACCGCATTAGAAGTTAAACTGCGGGATATGATGACACCGACGAAAGGTCAACATGGAATGGCCACCGGCAATGGCTGGCGTCCGGCCATCGGCGGTAAACTGACGGCTCCAACAGTCGTAACTTCTGTTGAGGCTAAATGGTCCAACGGTCAACCGTCAGGATATACCATATTTGCTTCGTCTGACGGTACAACCTGGACACAAATTACTAATGTCACCTATACGGCCAACCCGCAAATTATTCCGATTACCAATACCAAGGCATACCAGTGGTGGGCATTGCGGGAAGAATATTTAAGTTCTAATCTTGGGTTATACTATGCATATTTCACCGGGTATATGCCGGAATAGGAAATGATTTATGACACGTAGAGACGCACGGCCGTGCGTCTGTACAATATGGCAGAATATTTTGTGATATGGTGATTTGTGGTTGGCGTAGAGACGCAATATTTTGCGTCTCTACAATAGACCAGTCTTTATTTTATTTAAAATGTTGTGTTTGAAGACGCACGGCCGAAACTGTCTCAAAATTATAAATTAGTTATTATTATTCTAATCTTTAAAAAAATT
>CAZNLA010000054.1:0-17423 GCA_964573385.1 uncultured bacterium | reverse complement strand
AGGCTCAGCGACCGGTCACTGAGCCTGTCGAAGTGACCTTAAGCGAAAGTCCTATTATATTTTATTATCTGATAAAGTTTGTGCGCGCTCTTTCTTCGCTTTCCGGTTTCAATATACCGTTTACTTTTCCCAATTCGATACATTTCAACAGCCATGCCATATTTTTACCCAGTACCCGCATTGTCTGCGTTCCTTCTAAATCTTTTTGTACATCTTCTGCTGTAAAACCATGCACATTATTCCAATATTGGCTGGAAACTATGGGCATATTGTTGATGGAGAAATATTTGTTAAGTACATCAAAACATGCTGTTGTTCCCGCGCGCCGGGCAGATACCACCGCGGCAGCAGGTTTATACGCAAAAGCAGCACTTCCGGCAAAGAAAACCCTGTCCAGTAATGACAAAATTCTGCCGGATGGATGCGCGTAATAAACCGGAGAGCCAAAAACAAAACCATCAAAATTATTGGCTTTTTCAATAATCTCGTTCACCGCGTCATCATTAAAAACACATTTACCGATAGTTTTATTTTTACAACTTAAACAGGCGCAACAATCCCGCAGTGAAGCGTTACCTAATTGAAAGATTTCAGTTGCCACCCCTTCTTTTTCTAACACCATTGCCACTTCGCTAAGTGCGGTGTAAGTGCAACCATGTTCATGTGAACTGCCGTTTATCAATAATACCTTCATATTCCACCCCTCAAAAATCACAAAATTACTGCATCATAAAATCAGCTATATTAAGCACATTAAAATTTGTGCATATAACAAAAAAGCATACATGTGTGTTTGATTATAATCAATTTATCATCTCAATAGCAATATTTTCACCATCCCCTATTCTATCTTGTAATAAACCATGCAACCATAATAATTGCTAATACAATGCGAAAATGATTTAATACTGTTATAAAAACAATATAGCTGTTATTTTATCGTATACAGGACTTTCGCTTTCAAAGAGAAATTTGCTTAAAAATGGTCGCTTCGACAGGCTCAGCGACCGGTCACTGAGCCTGTCGAAGTGAATTTAAGCGGAAGTCCTGATATATTATCAGGAGCATCGTATGACATTAATTAACGATATAGATACCTGTGTGCTACCATATGGTGAATGTGCCTTTTGGTGGCTTGGACAATTAGGTTTTGTGGTAAAACTTGGCAATAAAATTATTTATATTGATGCTTTTTTATCTGATTATCCGGGTAGAAATATCCCACCAATGCTGAACCCCGCTGATATTAAACATGCTGATTTTATATTGGGGACACATGACCATTGCGACCATATTGACCGTGATACCTGGCCGATATTATCTGTATCATCGCCGGATGCCATTTTTGTTGTTCCGGCACTGTTGCGAAACCAGTTGTCACAGCAACTGGATATTCTTTCAACACGCTTTATTGGCATAGACGATTTAATTACAACAGAAACCGCCGATATTCGTATCACCGGCATTGCATGCGCGCATGAATTTCTTGACCGTGATATGCAAACCGGTCAATTTCCATACATGGGATATGTAATAGAGGGTAATGGATGCACAATATACCATGCCGGTGATACTTGCCGATATGATGGCATGGTTAATAAATTTTCACGTTGGAAAAATATTGATGTCGCTTTTTTACCGATTAATGGTCGTGATGCCACCAGATACCGTTCTGGATGTATTGGAAATATGACCTATCAGGAAGCGGTGGACCTGGCAGGAGAACTGCGTCCCGCATTAGTAGTGCCAGCGCATTTTGATATGTTTACCGGAAACAGCGAAAATCCTGATAAATTTATAGATTATCTATCCGCTAAATATCCGAATGTATCCGCCCATGTACCTATACATGGAAAACAACTGCGTGTGAAAGCAAAAGTCCTGTGATCAGAAAACTTTTCTGTAATTTTTCTATTGCAAAATGCACATTGCTTAGTTTATAATATTTACGAAGCCTTTTAAAAAATGAAGGACAAATCTTTTCTTTATAAATGCCTGCTATTTTAAATCAGACGTTTATATAGACAGGACTTTCGCTTTGAAGAAAAATATGCTTAAAAATGGCTTCTTCGACAGGATCAGAAACAGGTAACTAAGCCTATCGAAGTGACCTAAAGCGAAAGTAATGTTAGATTCATTTGCTCACTGATTAATAGCTAATAAAGGATTTTACGTGAAGCTAAATATTACAACACTGTTAATTACCATTACTTTTTTATTAATATGCCAGCAAGCACGCGCAAAAGATATTGATTTGCGGTTAGAACCGCAGATAAAGATCGGCGCGTCAGTTATGACTTATTCACCAGACAAGAAAAAACTGTTTATTGTGTCACCGGATGGCACCTTGCAGGTGATAGATACCGCAACCGGTAGCATCCTGCGAAATATAATCACCATAAAATCTCTGCCACCAGGTAATTTAATACCCAATCCTGCCTGTTTTACTATCGATGGCAGTAAAGCAGCAATAGTTACAATAAATCCAACCGAGATAACAATCTATGATATTAATGCATGCACAAAGATAGGTAATTTGGTAATCAAACAACCAGTTCGCGGTATATCTTTTACCAATGATGGCAACGGTCTGGTAGTTGTTTCAGACAACATTGTAGCTATGTATACTATTGCTGATGGTAAACAGATGTGGTTTATAAACATTAGAGGTGGCCAGTTAAATCTTATTATGATACAGCAACAACATCAGTCTAATGAAATATCCCTGATTAAAAACAATATGATAAGAACTGAATGGAAATTGGCTGACAAAAGCATTGCAGAAAAATATGGTAAAGATAATGAACGCGTCGGTGTATCATCTGATGGCAAAATGATTATCGCGTTAACTACTTCACAACCTATAAAATCCCGGATTTGGGAAAACAACGGCAACACAGAAGCTAAGTATGAAGGAACATATCTATCCGCAAGCCCAAATATAGATGGTAAGTTCTATATAAACTCACGTACCTGGACAAAAATGACTATTGACGAATTGACCGGAAAATCAATCGATACATATACCCGTAACTTCGCGTCCTGCATTTCTGCATGCCAGTCAGTTTCCGGTGATACAATAGCAGTATGCGAATATTACGATAATACGCTAGTTCCAAGGAAACTCATCGTTTTAAAGAAAACTGAAAATGGTTACAACACGAAATATATTACACCATTATCCGGAACTATCCAAATTTCACCGGATGGCAAGTATATCGTCAACACAGTTGGTACAACTGTTATCGTTATAAATTCAGATACCGGGGAAATAGTAAAAAAAATTACACCAGTAAATGGAAATTCTGCTACTTTTTCATCAGACAGCAAAGAAATCGCTATTTTATCTTTTAATCCTAATGTCGACCCAAAAATTGTTAATCCGCTATCTATCACACGCATAGATCTGCTAAACGATGTCACCACTACATTAAAAACCGGCGACACAGCAAAATCAATGTATAGTACTGCTGATATTAATAAATCATATCTATTTATATCTAATATTGAAAAAAAAACCTCGATATGGAACATGAAAAGCGGGAAATTGATACAAATTATAAAACCCGATATTAATATGTCAATAGATCCAAAACCGATAGACAACTCCATTGATATCTTTGAAAACAGTCTGAATAAGAATGATTTATGGAATGTTGTAGAAAATAAAAAGACTATAAATCAACAAGAAACATTAAGTAAAGGAATATTATCACCCGACTGTAATTATAAATTAGTAGTTACTGATGAAATAAAAACATTATATACAAGAGATGTTACGGAATGGAAGGAACTTTTCAAACCTGATAATAATATATATGGTTCATTCCCCGCATTATTCTCGCCGGATTCAAAATTGCTATTATTGCCGGACATTAATAACAAATATCTGTATATTATTGATATCGCGTCACATCAGAACATTAAAAAATATATTATTCCGGAAGATTTTGGTGGTATCGCAAATACGGCATTCTCACCGGATGGTTTATACTATCTGCGATCAATACAAATAAACAAATCGCAATCATATGGAAATCAGACTCACCGGATGAATATTACCGGGTACCAAATAATGAGACAGCCATGTCATCAATTAACTTCAGCGCGGACAGCAAGCAGTTACTTATAACAGGTACAGATGGTTTTGTAATCAGTTGTGATATTAGCAAAAAAACATCTATCAGTCATTTCACAGGTCTTTTTGGTAGTACCACCGGTATATACCATTTTCCGCAACAAAAAATAATTGCCATAGTTTACAGTTGCGGATTAATTCGACTTTATCGAGATAATAGTTGGGAATTGGCAGGGACATTGCTTGAAGATAAAGATGGCAAATGGATGATTTATGACCCGCAAAACCATTTCGAAACACCGGACCCTGATATATTCAATGCTCTTTGCGGTGTTATTGATGACACTGTTGTCAGTATAAAACAGTTACGTAAACATTATTTTACAACTGATTTATATAAAAAAATCATAGAAAATACAGCAAATCCTAATGCCGACGCAACAGTAACAACAAATATTCTGCCACCCAAGGCAGAAGTTATTCTGCCGGAAGGACAGAATACAGTCTTAACCATTCGATTAAAAAATCGCAGTGGTGGCATTGGCACTACCAGGGTAATTTTAAATGGAAGTAATCTGACTAATGTCATTCGTAAGGATAATATAGACAATACAAAAGAGGAAGTAACAGATACAGTTAACCTTGCAGATAACGGTGCTTACCTGCCAGACGAAGTTAATAGTATAGAAATTATCACTTCAATGGCAGATGATTCGATGCAAATTAAAGGAGAAACCTTATACTGGCACGCACCAATACTGACAACAGAGAAAATTGTTACGCTAATGCCGCAATCATGCCACTCTAAATCGATTACTGATATTGAATATAACTACAATGGCACTAAAGCATTATCAACAGATATAGATGGAAAAATAATCCTTTGGGATGTGGTAACTGGTGATAAACAAGCGGAATTTACCCGCGATGTCACATTTAATTACAGATTTTCCAATGCTATTTTTACCCCGGATGGAAGTATGGTTGTTGCTGTATCCGGAGAAAATATTGTTATGTGGGATATTAAATCATGCAAAATTGTCCGTAAATGTAAAATACCACAAACAAGAATACCTATGGTCAACTTTAATCGGCCAAGATATATATTGTCATTTAATCATGATGGCAGATATTTAGCATTATCCGGGGATGTTTCTGGTTATAATATTTTTGATACTAAGAATTTTCAACCGATTAGAGAGCACCCAAGTGCAAAAATGTTAATGGATGCTGGTAATACGCAATATATAGATATATATACCAACACATTAAACTTGTGCCAATATAAAGATTTTATGACTCCGGCACCACCAGAATATACATGCGATATCCCTGGCATGATAAGTGCTTATTATAGTTTAAGTGCGGATTTTACTAAAATAGCAACTTTTTCTGTAGGCCAATTAATGGTATATGAAACACATACCGGCACCGTAATTGCTGCGTTACAATTCCCACCGGCAAATGAAGGACGTGGAATAAGTCAGACAAATAACAGAATATCACCTGTCAGTATAAATGCCTTAGGTGATCGGTGTGCAGCATTAAATAATCTTTGCGGTCCTTCCATTATTTTGTGGGATATATATAAAAAAACAAAAATAGCGGAATATACTCTTTCTGAAGATACCAGTTCTCGCCATTTTTGCGAGTTCAGTCGCGATGGCAAACGTCTTGTAATATGGTTGGATAACGGTAATGCTATCTCTATGGCAGATGCTGAAAGCGGAAAAGTTTTATGGAATATTACCGATACGCCAAACTCATCAACATTACCCGGTAATGGCATTACCAGCATGCGCATAACCCCGGATAGTAAGTCAGTATTGATAGGATACGGTAATGGCGCAATAGAAAAACGTGACATAGAAACCGGTGTAAAATTATGCGATTTCGGATATCGCACTGTCAATTTTGATATGATAGGTTTTACAAAAAATGATCAGATGGTAACATCAAATCAGACTGCACCGGTTAGTCTATGGTCTATGACTGCCGGTAATGCCAGAATATTCCCTGTCAATTCAAGAACAAGCAATTATATGCCATTAGCATTAAGTGCAGACATGAGCACATTAATTACACGCAAAGGCAACCTTATTGTATTCACCGACATTCAAACTAATACAGAGAAATCTTCGTTTCACTTAATGAATTCTGCACCAATAATAATAAGCAATGATGGCAACCAGGTATGCATTACCAATTATAATGGCATCACACCATCCGGTAGTTTGACAACATCTTTATATTCAATAAATACCGGTAGAATGAAATCAATATGGAAATCTACTGAAACCGATAAGTTTGCACCAAATAGATTCACCCATGACCTAAAATATTACCTTAAGATAGTAAAGTCCTCGGATAATAATACCGCTAAATTTCATTTGTTTGACACTTCAAGCGATATTGTAATTCCTGCTTTTCAGGTACCGACATTTACACATAGAATTATTTTTAATAATGACAACAGTGAAATATTGTTATTTTCACAAAAATCAAATTATGTAAATGATTATGAATTAGCATTATGGGATGTAAATGAGCAGAAATGGCGATGGAAGTTTTCTGCGGATAAACTAAACGTTAATGCCGGGGTTATGAACACAAACAACATACCAGCAAATAACAGACTTTACTACGCTGAAAGTATGATAACTTACACCCCGGATAATAAAAATATCCTGATAGAACTAAACCGGGGAGAATCTATTTCTGCTGTTGACGCCAAAACTGGTGAGATATTATGGCAGTCAAACAATGCCGCTAAAATACGTACTATCACCAGAGATAGTCGTTGGGTAGCAACAAGCGATGCCGGGACATCACCAGTTATGAAGGTTCTTGATACCAGAACCGGAGTGCAGGTTGCATTACTACAGGGAAACGCTAAAATTATTTGCGCATCCTTCAATACCGACGGGCGATGGTTAGCGATTGGATATGCTGATGGCTCAGTCATTTTATGGGACACAACAAATTGGCGTAAATTATGCCAATTATATACTTTTAGTGATGGCAACTGGGCAGTTATAGATTCTCTTGGACGTTATGATACATCCAACGGTGGTGATATTGATTCTCTGCGTTGGGTAATAGGAGATGAAACGATTGCATTGCGACAGTTAAAAGACCGTTATTATGAACCGGCATTACTGGCAAAAGTGCTGGGATTTAATGATGAACAATTACGACCAGTAGAAAATATCGCTGAAGTTAAGCTATTCCCGGATATGCAAGTAATCCCACCCATAGCGGGAGACACCGTATTAAACATTGACCTGAATAATCGTGGCGGTGGCATCGGCGCGGTCAAGGTGTTTGTAAATGGTAAAGAGTTTATTGCAGATGCCCGTGGAGCCAAATCTGATTCTAATGTTAAAAACGCCAGATATGCAGTAAATTTGGCTGAATCCGCTACTCTGCAACGTGGACGCGAAAACCTGATAGAAGTTATAAGCACCAATGCTGACGGTACTTTAAGCAGTCGCAGCAATGCGTTATCTTTCTTTGCGCCAGGCACAGCAGTTCAACGCCAACCAGAAATATACGCAATTGTTGTAGGAATATCTGATTATTCCAGTAATAACCTTAAACTTCGTTTTGCTGCCCGTGATGCCGAAGCAATGGCCAATGCCCTTAATCTGGGAGCAAAAAGATTATTTGGAACAGAAAAAGTGCATCTAATACAGTTAATTTCAGGAAACCAACCTGACTCTCGGCCGACAAAAGCAAATATCCAACAAGCATTTAAAACAATTGCTGCCCGGGCATATACTGATGACATCCTGCTGATATATCTTGCCGGACATGGTGCCACATTGCCGGGTGGTAACGATACTTATTGCTATCTTACCAGTGACGCAAAAAATATTAATGACATAACAGATGCCGTACAACGCGGAAAAACAGCGGTAACCAGTGATGAACTGCGGCAATGGTGCACCCGCATCCCCGCTTTAAAACAAGTAATGATACTGGACACCTGTGCTGCCGGTGCTGCTGCCGGAACATTGATAGCAAAACGTGAAATTTCCGGTGACCAGATACGCGCAATAGAACGGTTAAAAGACCGTACCGGATTCCACATTCTTATGGGTTGCGCCGCAAATGCCCGCAGTTATGAAACCAGCCGATATGGACAGGGACTACTCACATATAGCCTGTTGCAGGGAATGAAGGGTGCAGCCCTGCGCGAAGGCCAATTCATCGACATCAGCACCCTTTTCAGTTACGCCGCCGACCATGTACCGACACTTGCAGTAGGCATAGGCGGACTACAACGTCCGGTAATTGCCACACCAAAAGGAAATAGCTTTGACATCGGCCAACTAACAGCAGAT
The DNA here is from genome assembly GCA_964573385.1 of uncultured bacterium. Classification (GTDB taxonomy): domain Bacteria; phylum Armatimonadota; class Hebobacteria; order CAIYQO01; family CAIYQO01; genus JBAXQQ01. The sequence continues at coordinate 8,999 of CAZNLA010000054.1, read as the reverse complement.
GACCGCGGTAAAATCCCGGGTGCTGTTACAAAACTATTAATACTACGACCTGCATTAATAGATACAAACACCATTGGCGACCCGCTTGAATTAACAGAATTATTGCGAAAAAGAATACAAAACAACGATGATAACTGGATTTGTTTAGACGCAGATACCGCCCCGGATGGAATATCTCTGCAAGGAACATATACCATTAACAAAGAAATCGTCAACATGAAAATAAAAATTTGGAAAGCAGAAAAAGAATTAAAAACTGTTAGCATCACCGAAAAGAAAAATAACTTATCAGCCATTATTGATGAAATAATAAAACAACTGATGCTGATAAAACCATAAGATAACCGAAGGCAATTATACCAGCTATATGTTTACAGATAATTTATTCGAATTATTACGGCAAGCTGAACGGTTTCTTCATGATAATGTATATATTGATGGTCGTGTTAAACCTGGTCAAATGATTCGGGAGTACCATCCGCGTTATGCGCCACGCGCTACCCGTGAAGCACTGCCCAAAAAGAGCCTTTTATCAGATTGAACTATTTTAGATACCTGATTACAAATCAGGTATCTAAAATAGTTTTGTGTATTTCTCAGCATTTTAATAACGTCGCCACAAGTGGTTGGCGTATACCGCGGGCGAAAGAATCTGTTTCTCTTTTATTAAAAAATCCCGGGAATGATGTTAAGCTGTAATTCCATGCAAAACTACCGCCTTGCGCTGCAGGGAAGTTGGTGAACCAGTAGTTATTCATTACCCATGACATTACCACGCCGTTGCCGGGTGGCAATGTTTGTTGCCATTTGCCGGTATTTATACCATTTACCTGCACTAACGGGATATCAGGAGAGGCGATGACGACTGTTTGTTTATTGCCTGATACAGCAAAGTAATGCTGAATACTATGCCAATCAGTGGCGGTGCCGGGTACCTGGTCTATTCCCGGACGCATTGATGCGCCGGGGAGATCCAACCATGTTTCACTATTTTCTCCACCAGCCAGAGGGAAAGCAACATACAACGCTTCTGCTTCCGGATTTGAATTTTTATTCACCTTATATTGTAAATCAATTCGTGGCAAATTATCATAAATAATAATACCAAGCGTTAGTGACTGCAGACTCCCCGGCATATTAATCGCTTCAAACTGTAATTTCATTCCATATGGCAATTTAATTAATTCTGCTTTATTAAATTTAATTTTTTTTCTTTCAAAATTACAATCGCGTTTGATACCGTCCCAACCACACAACTTTTCGCGTCCGAATGGTCCTGGTATCATTTCATAAATCACATCGCCAAAATTAAACTCCGCGTCAGTTTGTATTAATTTATTCCCGGTTTTCCGGTCACGAATTGATGCTATTCCGGTGCTGTCTGCCGATAATTCAATCTCATAATTTGTATTAACGAAATTTTTACCGTCAAATGAACAGGTTGATTTGCAAGTAATATCTCCTGCCTTAACTTCGTACCGTTTAAATCCTTTTGTTGGCACATTTGCTGCCAAGAATTTTATCATTTGCGCTGGTCTGCGCGCGGAATCCGCAATAGTTGGCTGACGAGAAATTGCTACGGCATTGCCATTATCTGCATCAATCAAATGAAACGCCGGTCCATCTTCACTGCGGATAGGTCCCGGAACCCATGGTGCTGTATTAAGTCCGATATCATCATCGGCTATAAGTATCTCAACAATATCAGAACGTGTTTCATCAGATGGGTTGAATACCATTATTGCCGGTGATGTTGTCTCATTGTTTTTCACTGCAGCATCCAGAGTATCCTTTAGCAAGCTTCCTGCTTCAACGGCGGCGGTGTATGCAAAACCTGATTTAATATTCCATTGTGATCTGCTGGTCAGGCTTTCCGGGTCGTCAGTACTGCACCATGCTCCCCAGGTATGTTCGCAAAAAAATGCCGCCGCCTCGCGGGCGCGATTAACCCTGTCAGCCATCGGCACTACCCCAGTGGCCTCGGACAACGATTTCAATACCGTCAAATCAGCCTGTGCCTTACGTACCAGCAAAGACTCATACGCGGCGGTGCCATTGCCATCCGCCCACCAGTCCGGCCATCCGGCGCAATGCTCAATTATAGGAGATGACCAATTTTTATCAACTTCTTCAAACCATTCCCGCGGGGTAACCATGCGCAGTTTAGGCCCGGATTGATGTTCAGCATTCCAGCGATGTATTGTATCCGAAATCCACAAACCGGGAGGGGCGTTATCATGGTTTTCTCCATGGATACGAACCTCGATTACATTATGTGGATAACCGCTTTCTTCTAATCCTGCCAGAAAATTTATAACCCGTTCATCTGACTCTGGTTGATCAAAAGCAAGTCCGTTTCCGGTAAGGTAACCATTGGAGTGCCAGAGCGACACACTGCCATTTTCCGGTCCGGTCCATTTGAATATAGCTGGTCGTGGCCTCACCCCCAGAGCACGGGTTTCATTAATTGCGGTATCCATATATCGCACACCACGACGCGATAATAAATCCGGCAAACCCCATGCCCAACCATTCACATCATCATTCATGGCAGTAACAATATTAAAATCATACTGCCGCGCTAAACCAAAGGCATAATCAGTAGTATCTTCCAGCAATTCCTGCGTGAATAAATCTGTCAATTGCAGGTACAATGCGGTAACTTCTATCCGGCCTTCCCGCACTCGGCGAAAGAACTCTTCACTCCTTTCCGGATAACGGGCAAGGAAAGACTTTATCGTCCAGGCAACTTCGCAAGTCCAGCAAAATCTTTCTCCTGCCGGTAACGCATCGGTTGCAGTACAAAAATCAAGCACCTGCGCAATAAACTCCGCATGTTTACGCAAAATAATGTCCTGTGGTTCGGTATATCCGATATCAACATGGGTATGATGGACCAGCCATATTTCCCATGGACGGGTTAATTTATCAAACTTATTCATCATTTCCTTTTTGTGGAGTTACCACTATCAAATAATCATCTGCCGACACACCAAGTTCGACTGATATCATACCGTATACAGATGACTGTTGTATGCAGCATTTCTTATCAAGCGAGAATATCCGGCAAAAAAGTTCTTTTTCCGGAAGGTTTTTAATTGAAAGTTTGCAATTTATCGGTTCAGGCATACGATGCCAATTACCGGAAAGGTCAGGACGTCCTTCTAACTTTTCATGGTTTGTGCTGATATACAGATACGCCAGCAATGTGCATCGGTCATCCGACCATAAATAACTGGCACGGTAACCATCTGATATTTGTAATGGTAAAGATGCCAATATTTCTTCAGAAAGAACTACCGGCGCGAAATCATGGCGGGCATCAACAACTGTAACGCCTACTGGTGCAATTTCATCCGGTAACAGGTAACTGGTCATCAAAGGCATAGCGGAAAACAGTTCTTCATACTGTCCAACTATTTTTCGGCCATCCATACCCCACTGACCTCCTCCCACATTTGGAGAATCAACACGAATCGCCACCGGGGCGTTCTTAAATGGTTGAGACCAGTCAATTAGTTCTCTTGTTTTCCGCAATATTATCCGTTCATCCTCGGTGTATTGTTCATCCCAGGTAAGCATCATCGGGTTACGATGAATAAAACCGAGATATATACTATCCCGCACTCGGCGACGATAACGTTCTGTACCGGCCCAACTATCTTCATGACCTATAAAACGGGTATACAGGTGCGGACACGGCCAACTCCCTTCACCCATAAAATAATCACCCAATTGCAGGAACTTAAACTCAACGCCAAAATCTATTTCAGGATACAGGTTTTCTCCAATCCAATACATACGGCTTCCTGCCAACTGCGGTTCCCAGGCAACATTTTTACGGCACCCCTCAGCAAAACTTTCTGACCATCCTGTCACCTTCCACTGTTGGCGATGTGTATCCGGTAAATCAAATAATTTCCAGATTGGCTCAGCAATAAAAAGATGGTCAGGCATTTCCTGTTGCATGAAGCGATAGGTATCATTCACCCTTTCCGGTCCTGCCGCGATATCTCCTTCGCCAGAGGTAGACATGGCAAATATAGCCGTTTCAGCATGAAATATCGTAGCAAACTCACGCAGATAATTATGAAACATCTCTTTGAAAGTTGATTCTGCATCCGGATGAACCCAATAACTGTCCTGATATCCGGCTTCAAGGTATTGGCGCAGTACCGGAGTATACTTGCTTCCGTACGGGTAATGCGATAACGCCTGCAATAACGCCAGACCGTGACGTGATGCTACCCGCAGTAATAAGGCAAGTTGCTCCGCACCGTGTGGGGCAATATGCCCGCCAGCATCAAGTTTTTCCCATAACCCCCATCCCTGGCAAAGATGCAGGATATCCCATCCACAACTCTCTAAATAAGAAAATCTTTCTTCAAATTCCGCTTCTGTCAGTGATTCCCAGTAATGCCAATGCTCCGCTTCCGGCATTTCCTGATGCCATTCATTCCAAGCCTTTTGCCCCTGAACCAGTGCTTCTTTAGGAGTACCGATATCGCGGGCAAATACCATCCCCTGATATGAACCTGAAAGAGGACCAATGACTTTCTCATTTCGGATTATACTTTTAAACTTAGCATCATATATTAAGAAGTTTCCATCTGTTATGCGTATATCAAGTGTCGATTCCGCATTTACAGTTCCGGTGGCATGTAATTTAACGGTATGTTCACCAACTAGCAGATCAGCAATATTTGTATACCATATACCGTCAATACATTGTAATCGTACAGTAATATTATTAACTTCAGCAGTCACCTTCACATCATCATTACATAATAATATCCCGTCAGAAGATACTATTAAAGCAGAAACAGGTACAGGTGAACCATGTGAACGAACTACCGGAAGTGAAGGTATTATTGCTGGTTGCCCGGGAAATGCAGCACTAAATGCCATAGCTGCCGTTGTATCCGGTTCATCAATCCACATTCCTATAGCAATATGCAACTCCGGGAAATTGATAGAATATCCTTTGTTTTTCAAAGCCTCAGCTATATCAAGTTTTACTGTCCCTGGTTCTTCCTGCCATTCACTCGCTATTAACGGTTGTCCGCTGCGGCCTTTTATCAACACGCATACTTGCCATGGTGCTGTTGATTCGCTGACGGTAACAGATAATACCGGATGCTGGTTTATATTAAATTGCAAACCCGGTAATACCACCGCTTCCCGTTGCCGGGCAGATTTTTTGCTAAAATACAACGAATTACCGATATGATTTATGCAATTCACAGAATCACTGAACCAATCTGCAATCCGCGCTTCGCCGGTTAGTATTGCGGAACCACTGGTTTCATAACAAAGCAATGTTTTCAATGGACCGTTTAACCAACGCATTCCCCGATTAAAAGTCCAGGACTTATCAAGAAAAGCACAATATTCCGGTTCTGCGGCACGCGATCCAATTCGCAGTTCATGATAAACTTCATCTTCATGGCCTTCGATAACAAATCGTGGCCGTACCGCAGATTTTGAACTATTATTTTCCTTATAAATATCTCCGATAATGCCAACACCGGGGATGCTATTTGTATCTGATGTCATTAAATGTCTCCTTAATCTTATTTTAGCAAAATCATATGCCACTTGTGCATATTTACATTATAATTGCCTTTTTCTGGTTATTAATACAATCCTGATTTATTATTCTCTGATTATTTTTGAAACCAAAATTATCAATTTATTATCTGAAATAGTCCTGCCATCATCAGGTGAAGATGATATCTCCATGCGGTCAGCAACTAACTAAATAAAATTCCCGATAACCAAAGCGTCACACTATTCCGCTTATACATCAATAACATTTTCACGTATTTACGGGATTCATAGAGTGAAATAAACACCTACCATTATTTAAAATGACTGTTAAATCTGCAATATAATTACAATTTTTCATAAGCTCATCAATACCTCCCTGATTATGATGTTCATTATAATGAATAAAATTTGATCAGTCAACAATATTTGAGTTATAAATTTACAATTCAAGTTAAACGTATTAAAATGAACAATGCATAAAAAATCCTGTTAGTATTTAAATTTAATACAGCTAAGCTAAATTTAATAACAGAACTTTCGCTTAAGGTCTCTTCGACATGCTTAGTAACTTAAAGTGATAACCATGTCTTAATAATTAAATCATACAGGCTTTTGCAAAACCCAATTATTACTATTTTTTCTGTAGGGAATGCCGTCCCCGGCATTCCCTACAATTCAGGCAGGTTTTGCAATTGCCTCCATACAGATTAATAAGCGAAAGTCCTGTAATTTGTTTTATTGATAATAAAATTATAGAATATGGCATGGATAAATCAACGACTATTACTTATGATATTCTGGCAGAATCTACAGTTCTTGTAGAATTTGCGGGAATTGTTCATGAATTAACCGGTATGGCAGTTGCGCTTTATCCTGTTGATGGAAATTGGCAAAAGTCTGTTTTGTTAACAGGTTCATGTGATGAAAGCCCACTCTGTAATATTATACGCAAGCACTCTAAAGGTATGGATGCCTGTAAAAAATGCGGACAACACTGGATTAAACAGGCCGCAGATACATTACAACCGGTGCGATATAAATGCCATGCCGGCTTATATGACTTTGCTTTACCTATAATCCATGATAAAAAAGCCATATCGGTGATATCTACCGGTCAATTGTTGTCATCACCACCCAGTGAAGACGGGTTAGCGGAGTTTCTTCAACACAATATTGATTTAAAATTATCAATCGACGATACTCGTATTGCATATTTTCAGGCGCCATATCTTGATGAAGAAAAAGTGAAAGCCGCATTAAAAATGATGATTTTTTTCGCTGAACATCTATACAATTCAACTAAACAGATTTTGGAATTAACGGCAATTCAAGGTTATGATAGAGTAATGCTGGCAAAATATTATATTGAGCAGCATATTTGCGAAACTATAAATCAGGATGATGTGGCTAATGCTGCCTGTTGTACTCCAGCATATCTTAGCAGACTTTTTCGCAAACAGACTGGTTGTACGTTTATTGAATATATGCAGCAAATGCGATTACAAAATGTAAAACAAAAGTTGATAAGCTCTAATCGTAATATTACAGAAATCGCTTTATCCTGTGGTTTCAGCAGTTTAAGCCAATTTAACCGCACTTTTAAAAAGCTCGAAGGATGCACACCTGTAGAATATCGTAATAAAAATAAAATTTCTATATAGGTTTTATACCTTTACATTTTACAACACAACTTTTCTACTGCCTGTCTTCAGTTAGTATTTTTATAGAATCAAATATATTTACCACAACTTTAATTTACAAGTAAAACTTACAATAATGTCAAATTGTGATATAAAGCCAAAATATGCTTATAAAACAGCCAAAAAATGCGTTGACGACTGTATATGAGAAGTATAAGATTTTTTAAGTCAAATTACCAGAAGTCAATTATGTATTATAAGGTGTTTAAATTATGAATGAGCAATCATTTAATGTTCAACCTGTATCTTCCTCTATAGAGTTAGAGATAAATGGCATGACCCTCCGCGGCCCCGTCGAGGGACCGTGGGAGATCAGTAGCGACCGATACCGGTTGACCCTGGCCGCCACGCCGCGTGGCCCGGGGATCGTCGGGTGGCAGACCGCCGAAGGGCCTGAACTGGTGGGCGCGCCGCATCCGCTGTGCGACCTGATCCCGGGCGGCGAGATCAAAACGACCGCCGTGGCCGAAACATCGATCGTCGGCGGCCGTCAGGCGCTGTGCCTCCTGCTATCCACAGCCACCGAATCCCTGACCCTCAGCCAACGGCTGATCGTCTTCCCTGGTTCTCCGGTGATTCAACTTGTCACCATGGTCGAAAATTCCGGCATTGCACCCCTGCCTCTGGGACGGGTCGATTGCGGCGGGATAAGCCTGGCAACCGGCAGTCAAACGCCGAAATTAAAGTGGATAATTGCCCCGGATAACCACAGCAAGGATATGCCGGGACCGGCGCGGTGCCTGATAAGCGAGCTCGCGCCCGACCAGACCCGAACGATCGAAGGCCGCAAGAGCAACAACTATGTCCCCTGGCTCTGTTATCAGATTTCCGAGGACACGTGTTCCGGTCTGGCGGTGTGGCTGGATTATCTGGGCGACTGGCGGATGGAGGCGCACCGGACGGGGACGGGACCGGCACGGATTTCTATCAGTCCGCTCATCGACCAGTACCTCCACGCCAGCGGAGGGAAATATGAATTTCTCAGCGTTCCTCGTGATACGTTAACCATAGGAGACAGGACAATTGCCCCCGGCGAAAGCCTGGCCCTGCCGGTACTCACATTCTGTCCCTTTACCGGCGAACTGGACAACATGATGGAAACAATCTACGACTGGCAATATGCCTGGCAGTGGGATCTGGTCGGACAGCGCTATTTCGCACGTTCGCTATTGACCACACCGTGGTACAATGACGTGCACAACCTGCAGGAGAACTGGGGCGGGCGCCTGGCGGATCTCGATCTCACGACGGCAGAGCGGGCTCGTAGTCTGGGGTTCGGCATGCTCTGGGACGATGCCGGCTGGTCCGAGGGAATTAACATCTGGGGTCCCACCCGCGAAGGACCGGACTTCCGCCTGACCCGGCGCTACCTGGCCAAGATGGACCTGACCTGGCTGCTCTGGTTCTGCGGCCAGCCGGCGGCGGGTATCCTCGATGCCAAGCGCGCGGCCTGGGGTGATTTCCAGTGGCGCACTGATGGCGAGGGTGATTTCGATCATCGCCGCGACGCGGAGTTCCGCGCCCAGATCTCCTCCTGGCGGGAACGCTATCGCCACGGAAGCTTCCACTCCTGTGATGGCGGCAGCAACTATGCGCACACCTTCGGTATGCAGCGACTGGGCGACACGCACATGCTCGCAGATCCTGGCCTGCGCGAGGTGAGCAACTGGTATCTCTCCTATTTCGAAGTGCCGGACAAGTGGCACGATCTCATGCCCTCCTGGTACTCCCGCGGCCTGGTGGATCCCT
>CAZNLA010000053.1:1280-17465 GCA_964573385.1 uncultured bacterium | reverse complement strand
CCCCCTACCCCGGCGATGTTACAAAAGACGAACAGTGGGTAACATTGCCTGCAGGCGCGGTAAAGACATTTCCAAAAGGCGTTTTCACCCGGGCATTGCGCTTTGCGGAGATTTTCCCATCGATGGTTGCCACCCCCAGCAGCGACCAATACCAGACACCACCTTCAAAAATGGGCGGTGCTTTATGCTTTAAAGAACGTTATTACAACCCGACAGTGTTGGGTAAACAACAATCATTGTCCGGTAAACCACCGGTATGGTTCGGTTATTGGCGCGACCCGGCGCCGGTTGCAGGTTTTGTTATCATCAGAAACAGAATAGGTTCGCTGGCATCGTCGTTAAAAGTAGAATATTTAAAATCAGAAGCGACTGAGCATCCCACTATAGCGCCAGGCGCAGCATGGAAACGCGTAAAAGACGGGATAATAAAAGAAGAACAATTAGTTTATAAATTTGAAGAACCGGTGGCAACAAAGGGAATACGGATAACTCCGGATAAATATGCCGGTGAGTTTGAATATACTGTCAGAGGCGCGTTATACCCTCTTGCCTTGCTTGGTAACGCGGATGAACCACCCAAACCTGCCCGTTTAACCGCGCCGTATACATTGCCATATAATATGCCGATGACCGGCCGTGTGGCGATAATTATCCAGGACAAAGCAACCGGGAAAAATGTCCGGCGTTTGATTGCTGAGGTTGACCGGAATGCCGGGAAAATTTTAGAACCATGGGATTTAAAAGATGACAACGGCCAGTATGTGCCACCGGGAGAATATATCTGGAAAGGTACTGCCTGCCCGCCATTAAAATTAACATATGAATTAAATGTGAATAATTCCGGCAATCCACAGTGGTGGGCAACGGTAAGGGGTGGTGGCAGTTGGATGGCCGACCATTCGCCACCGTTAAGCATCGGCACCATCGGTGGTAAAACCATGCTGATGGGTTCTACTGTCAGCGAAAAAGGACAGGCGGCAATTGCAACCGATTTGGAAGGGAATAAATTATGGGGTGAAAGCCCGGTCTTAACCGGATGGGGCGGTGGATTCAGGGTAGCGTCTGACGGCCGATACGGATATATCATGAATAATTACGGCATTCAACGTGTAGACCCGGAAGTGCCTGATTTCGCGCCTGCGGAAATTTACAAATTTAACTGGACGCCGGAGATACCGGGAGCAACATCATGGGGTGGTGAGGATTTGGGTGGTATGGCAATAAAAGGCGACAAGTTATATATCGCTTACAACACTCCGCCCACACCATGGATAACCCCGGCGATAAAAGATGGAATAGACCCCAAAAAATGTATGCCATATATACGCAATACCCATGAATATAAAGAAAGCGAATATGATGATATCACCAGATTAAACTCAACATTTTCAATAGGTTCCGCCCCCAACACTACCGTTGCGTATTTCGGCGATGCGCCAAATGCCGGCCCACTGGCGGGTACCCTTACAGTTGCATTCAGAAAACCAACACCGGTAGGTTCAGTATTTGTCCCGGATTCCGCGATAAAAGTATACGCGTTGAAACCAGGCGCAAAATTGGCTGCTGACCCGGATGTTATTAATGATGACATGGAAGGCGGAGTTGACGAAGATGACTGTTTTGACCCGGAAAAATGGATACCAATGACCACAACCGGCAAAGCGGGAACACCGGGTATAGCCGTAATCGATAAAGGCGTGCAAACCGAAGCGTTAAGATTTAAAACAAAACGCCTGGCATATGCCACCGTATTAAACCGCAGATATGAAGATGTAGCCACCCAGGGCGAGATGGTGGCGTTAGAAGGAACTGTTACCGCTAAATGTGGTTGGAAAGTAGCGCGTAATGACGGCACACCTATAAACGATGATACCCCTGCGTTGCTGGGGTTAATATGGAAAGACGCTAAATCTTTACGTGGCGTATCTTTAAGTTATCCCACCACCGCAAGCATGGCGGTTGATGCTTATATAGGTGCTGATAACACCGACCCAAAAGATTTATTGACTGATGATGACCAGTGGAAACAGGTCGGTTTTATCCAGATAGAGATATTCAGCGGTTATTGGCCACAAACCGCGTCGGTGCGTAATATAGACTTCCCCGGTGGTGTTCGCACCCGGGCATTGCGTTTTCGCGCGGTATTGGCCGCTGGCGTGTTAGGGGTACAAGGTTTCAAAAGTGCCGTAACCGGGCCGCAAATGGCTGGTTTTGACAGCATGGTTGTTTATTCTCATTTAGGCTCGGATGACCCTGAATTGCCACCAACATATTGCGAACGCATAACCGAGTTTAAACTGCCACAGGACAAAACCGGCAAGGTAGAAATGCTGCGGCAAATAGCACTGACCAAGCCGGGATATTTAGCATTCGGCAAAGACGGCGCACTATACGCGATATCTGACAATAAACTGGTGCGGGTACAACTGGATGGCAAAGGTGAAGTAGCAGAGATATTGCCCAAAGGGATGATTACAAAACCAATGGGAATAGCTTTTGACGCGGATGGATTGTTATATGTGGTTGACCAGGGACCATCAGTAATTAAAGTATTTGATATAAATAAAGCAAAACAGGTACGGACCATCGGTTTGCCGGGTGGACTTAACACCGGAACATGGGATGGATTGCATTTTAATAATCCTTGGGATTTAACCATTGATGGTAATAACAAATTATGGGTTGTTGAGCATAGCATGGCACCAAAAAGAATAAGCCGTTGGAGCCTGGATGGTAAGTTAGAAAAAAGTTTTCTTGGTCCTGCCAGTTATGGTGGCGGCGGTGCCTATGGTGGTGCAGGTTGGCTGGACCCAAAAGATATTTCGCAATTTTATTTTGATGGCATGAAGTTTAAAATTGACTGGAAAACCCATAATTGGAAATTAGACAGCATAGTATATCGTCCTGGTTTAAATAGTCCTGAACGTTCTTGTGCACCCAACCGGGTAGTATATTACCAGGGACATCGTTATCTGGTGGGTGACCCGCGGGTATACAACGAAATTGCGGTTATTTGTGAGGAAAAGAACAATGTCGCAGTGCCTTTAATCGCTGCCGGTCCTTTAACTTCATGGAAAAATGTAAATAAATATCCTGAATTAAAGAAAGCATATTCCAGCCTGGTGCGCGAAAAATACGGCTTTTTATGGATGGATGACAACCGCGATGGTATACCCCAGGTCAACGAGGTGAAATTAACCGATAAATATAAAATCGCGCCATCCTACTGGGGTAATGCCATCGGCGAAAACTTATCACTTAACTTTAATGGTATTCGTTTTCCATTGCAGAGCATACGTGCCGATGGAATGCCGATATATGACATTGAAAAAGTGCAGATTCTGCCAACATCTTCCAGCACATATTCAACCTGGACAAACGCGGATAACAGCACCTTTGTGCTGGCAAATTATATGCTTGCCGCAGATGGCAAAACAAAATTATGGGAATATCCTGACCCGGGAATAAGCGTGCAAAAATATTACCCGGTACCCAACCCGCGTCCCGCAGGTGCAATAGTCGCAGAATTCGGCGTTACCGGCCATATAACAGTTGGTAAAGAAGAATACTTTGCTACAAATAACAATTATGGTGACTGGTTCCTTTTCACCAAAGATGGATTACTGACTTCATGGGTATTCGGCGGTCCCACAGGGCATGGACGCAAGCACTGGACCATGCCGGAATATGAACCGGGGAAAAACGACTTGTCTGATGTAAGATTAGACGCGGAAGATTTTTACGGCAGCATTATAAATACAGATGACGGCAAAGTTTATTTATCCGCAGGTGGCAACCACAACAGTATCGTCAGGGTAGACGGCCTGGAACAGGTACAACGGATAGGTGGCAACGCGACAATCGCATTGGCAGACTTAGAAAAAACAAAATCATGGGAGATAGAACGTGCGTTGTTTGACCGCGAATTGGAAGAACCCAAAATAGCAAAGGTTCCATATGTCGAAAACGAAGTTATCGTCATAGATGGCGCATTGGATGAATGGCCCGGGTCATTATTCAGAATTATTGACCAGCATACAGACGAAATAACCCAGAAGGTGATTATTGATGCAAAGGCAGCGATGGCATATAATTCTGAAAATCTCTATATTTCCGTTCAGGTAAACGACGCATCACCATTATTGCATACCGCCGGTGATTATCACGAAATATTTAAACATGGCGACGCGGTGGATATCACATTAGGCACAGATACAAAAGCACCTATGAACCGTACCCAACCAGTAGAGGGTGACCTGCGAATTATCATAGCAAAAATAAAAGACAAACCGGTGGCGGTACTATATAGGCCGGTGGTGGCGGATGCCCCGCGTGATAAACGGACAAGATTCTACACCCCCGCCGGTGGCGAAGTTTGGATAGATGTGGTGAAGATAATTGAAGGCGCGGAAATAACCTTTTCCCCGGATACCAGGTCATGGTCAATGGAAGCCGCGATACCATGGGAATCACTGGGAGTAGACGCCCCGGCAATAGATAGCAAACTCCGCGGAGATTTCGGTATTCTTCTGGGAGACGATAATGGAATGCGCACCGTAGACCGCAAATATTGGTCCGGCAAAACCCAAACCACCGTGGCAGATGTACCAACCGAAGCAAAAATGTTGCCCGCGTTATGGGGAGAAATGCGTTTCATAGAACCAGATGACAGTATTAAATTTGGCTTAGCAAATTAACAACAGGACTTTCACTTAAGGTCACTTCGACAGGCTCAGTGACCGGTCGCTGAGCCTGTCGAAGCGACCATTTTTAAGCATATTTTTCTTTAAAAGCGAAAGTCCTGTAATAAAAAAACCTTTAAATATGACGTATAGTAAAATGTCAGCCAACCCACTATACAAATAATGGGTTGGCTGTAATGATTTGTGGCTATTAACAACAAACATGTATCTTTTCAATAGTTTGTTCCAGGATTATCTTATTTACTTATTCTGCCTCTTTTTTAATAGTTTTCGGTCCAAAAATTATCAGAAGCAATCCAATAATAAAACAAACCCATATTACCGGATTTTCGAAACATTTTGAAAAATTCGGCAATTCTATTTCATAGAACCTGCCATTTGAAACAGCCGTTTGGCTTTTAAAACATGCGGCGGCAGCAACTGTATGTAAAGCACTGCTTATTTTTTCACTTACTCTTTCAGCCGTGTAAATTATTGCGGATAAAGCAATAAATAAAAAACCAGCGATTTTATACATTTGTTTCTCCTTTTTAGAAAATATAATATTAAGATCTTCGGTAAACTCAATCCTGATAGATCTTTACCTTGCATTTCGGACAAAAAACATCGGGATCGCAAAATAGCTTAATCGAACAATATGGGCAATCCTCAGTTATCGGGATTACCTGTTTTCTGCGTTCTGTATTTAACGGATCTCCATTTTTATCTTTATATAGCGAATTTGCAATCCATACTGCAATAACTAATGATAAAATGCGAAAAGTCCAACCACCGTTTCCTTCTTCACCAGTATATGGCATAAATAACGACCCGATGAACATCAATCCAAAAACAATAACACCAGCAATTTTCATACCACGTCCTGTTTCATACCGTACCCGCGGATCTTTTTCACATATTGAACATGCCCAATATTTGTGGTATCCCAATGGAATTAATGGGACAAAGAAAATATGGAAAAAGTAAAACGCGCGCCATTCTTCTGAAAGCACTTCTTTATTGCATGAATTACAATAATCTTTGCGACAACCAATAATTCGTCTTCTAAATCTATACTTACCATATAGTATCAACATTCGTTTTGCTCCCCTATCAATTTATGTTTATCAGATGAATATATTTCCATAATTCCAGGAATTGTTAAAATACGGGAAAGCATTTTGGAAAATAGTTGATAAAATAAAGATTGAATAATGAATGTCAGAATACTCAAACTATACGTAATGCCTACGACTAAAAATAATTTGAAGCATATTATCAGAATGCTTTCTATGGAAGGTGGCAAGAAAAAATGCAGGCAAAGTAAAATAAAATAAACAATCGGTAATAACAACCACCAAAAGACACCCCAAATTGATTCAAGCCGTTTTACAGTAATATATCGGTGTTCAATATCTTTTATAACCATTTCCGAATCTTTTTGTTTATCAGTTACAAAAGTTGATTTAAAATGTTCACGTTTCTCAGCAATAGTGTAATCTTGTGTTGACTCTTCATTCAACAAAGTATAAAACTTCGCTATAATTGCAGCAGACGATGAAAATAATCCACGCAAATACATATTAACAAGATTAAAATATGTTTGGAAAGTTAACTTTGTTGAACTGGTATTTTCCGGTGTTTGCTGCATTTTTTATCCATAAATAAAGAGTGATTGAAAGAAAATATGGTAAATATTCGGTAACCCTATACATTTATCATAAAATTAACATAATAAGAACAATACCATTACCATATACTGCATGTCAATCACTTTTCTTGTTTTTTGTTACTTTTTTCCCCACAATATTTTATCAGAAATTATTACATAATTTCATTAATTAACCATATTAGTAATCCGATGACAGACAACTCAATTAATAAAATCTAAGTTAATCAGATACTATTGACAACCTTTTCTACCATCGGTATTGTATTCTCAATATGGCAAGACTTGCGAGTATTATAATTCCAGGCATACCTTATCACACAGAGAGGACATTGACGTCAGAATATTTTTTTACCCCAAATGATTGTGGTAAATACTCAGTATAAACAGACGCTGATAACGACAAAAGTAACTGATATATTGCCAACGAACCCATACCTGACAAAATTGCGACTCATTGTCATTTCTCACCCAACATTAAACATTGCTGCAAAGAGATATTAAACTACAAAAAAATATAGAAACTACAAGAAAATCGTGGAGAATTTCACTGTTTTAAATGTATATTTTACTATACACAGGACTTTCACTTAAGGTCACTTCGATAGGCTCAGTGACCGGTCTCTATGCCTATCGAGGCAACCATTTTTAAGCAAATTTCTCTTTGAAATCGAAAGTCCTGTATACATTTTTCTTTGCGATAAATTATCATGCACCTTACCGATGGATGTTTTTGTGATTCCTGGATTTTTGTTATTTGATTGATTTTTGAGTAAAAATCATGATTTTTACATCAAAATAAATTGCTATTTCAAAAAATGTTAAAAAGTGATTGACACGTAGTAGGTGGAATAGAGTATTCTTGTTATGGTGATTTTCGTAACTTATAAAGTTTTGCCTAAGTAGTACGAAATATAATAACGGAAGGATCTATAAATGCAAAAAATATTATTAATTACAACATGCGTATTATTCACCATCATACTGGCAGGTTGCGGTGGGAATAATGCTGGAACTGGTGCTGCTACTGATACAGGTACTGGTACGCTCACCCTTACGGTGAGTTGGCCGACAGATATTGTGACTCCTCTATCAGTAAGGGCTACTCGTGTCCCCCCTTCTGCTGCATATCGCATAGTGGTTACCGCCAGGCGTCAGTTTTCTACATTGAAAGAGGCCACCATTACATGTGAAGCAGGACAGTCTGTTGCTAACGGCACACTGACCGATCTCACCCCCGGGTCGGTGATTCTTACCGCGATGGCGTATGATAGTTCCAACGCACTGCTTGCCAGTGGTATGTATACAGTAACAGTGGTCGCTGGGGCCAGTGTTCCGGCGGCTATCTCACTGACAGCAGAGGGTGGCAGTGGTGGCCTCACTGGCGCTACTCTCTTCGCAACCAAAATAAACCCTATCGACGGTGCCACCATGATATGGATACCTGGTAGCACGTTTACCATGGGGTCACCCTTTTATGCTAATTGTGGAACTCCTCCAACTCAGGAAGTGACTCTATCCGGTTACTGGATATATAAATATGATGTTACAGTATCGCAATATCGCGCGTTTTCCTCAGCGACTGGATATGTGCTGCCTCCATTTCCGTCAGGTTACAGTTGGTCTGGTAAATCAGGCTGGGATGATCCATTATTGCAACAACATCCGATAGTAAATGTCTCATTGGATGATTGTGTGGCTTACGTTGACTGGGCAGGTGTCACTTTGCCAACCGAGGCACAGTGGGAATATGCCGCCCGTGGACCGTCGGGTAATAATTACCCATGGGGTGGCACAGCGACCAGTAGCGACCCAACCAATGGTTGGGATCAATCTAAGTGCGCGAATTATTATAATTCGGAAATCTTTAAAAAATCTACCTGGCCGGTAGATTCTTTCCAGGCAGGGGTCAGTTGGGTGGATATAGCAGGGGCAAGTTGGTGCGGGGCACAGGATATGGCAGGGAATGTTTGGCAATGGTGCGGGGATTGGTATGGCAATTATTCATCGACACCAGTTACTAACCCAACCGGTCCAGTGTCAGGAACAATACGTGTGCTGCGTGGTGGTTCGTGGGGTGGCGGTGCAACCGGCGGACCAAGCGACTTCATCAGGTACCGCAGTGCTTATCGCTCCTACAACGACCTGTACAACACGTCCGGGTTCCGTTGTGCTTCTCCTGTACCGTAATAAAGAGAGAATAGAGAAAACCTCCTGTCTTAATCACCACAATGGCCATGGATGGATGATTATTTGCACGAAACGCAAAACAGAACTCTATTTAATTTGAGGATGAATCATGGTAGAGACGCAAGATCTTGCGTCTTTATGGAATCGACATCGTTTTCAGACGCAAGATTTTGCGTCTCTACGAAAAAAACATTAATATTGAAGGTAACCAAATGAAAAAAATATTACTGATTATAATAAGCATATTACTCACCTTCCTGCTGGCAGGTTGCGGTGGGAATAATGCTGGAACTGGTGCTGGTACTGATACAGGTACTGGTACGCTCACCCTTACGGTGAGTTGGCCGACAGATATTGTGACTCCTCTATCAGTAAGGGCTACTCGTGTCCCCCCTTCTGCTGCATATCGCATAGTGGTTACCGCCAGGCGTCAGTTTTCTACATTGAAAGAGGCCACCATTACATGTGAAGCAGGACAGTCTGTTGCTAACGGCACACTGACCGATCTCACCCCCGGGTCGGTGATTCTTACCGCGATGGCGTATGATAGTTCCAACGCACTGCTTGCCAGTGGTATGTATACAGTAACAGTGGTCGCTGGGGCCAGTGTTCCGGCGGCTATCTCACTGACAGCAGAGGGTGGCAGTGGTGGCCTCACTGGCGCTACTCTCTTCGCAACCAAAATAAACCCTATCGACGGTGCCACCATGATATGGATACCTGGTAGCACGTTTACCATGGGGTCACCCTTTTATGCTAATTGTGGAACTCCTCCAACTCAGGAAGTGACTCTATCCGGTTACTGGATATATAAATATGATGTTACAGTATCGCAATATCGCGCGTTTTCCTCAGCGACTGGATATGTGCTGCCTCCATTTCCGTCAGGTTACAGTTGGTCTGGTAAATCAGGCTGGGATGATCCATTATTGCAACAACATCCGATAGTAAATGTCTCATTGGATGATTGTGTGGCTTACGTTGACTGGGCAGGTGTCACTTTGCCAACCGAGGCACAGTGGGAATATGCCGCCCGTGGACCGTCGGGTAATAATTACCCATGGGGTGGCACAGCGACCAGTAGCGACACATCCAATGGTTGGGATCAATCTAAGTGCGCGAATTTCGGTAATTCGTACAGCGTTGGAAAATCTACCTGGTCGGTAGATTCTTTCCAGGCAGGGGTAAGTTGGTGTGGGGCGCAGGATATGGCAGGGAATGTTTGGCAATGGTGCGGGGATTGGTATGGTAATTATTCATCGACACCAATTACTAACCCAACTGGTCCAGCATCGGGAACAAGACGCGTGATACGAGGCGGTTCATGGAACTACGGCAGTTACAACAGTCTCCGCGGCGCTTTTCGCAACTATTCCTACTCCGGCCCTAGCAATTACGGCACCGTCTTCGGATTCCGTTGTGCCGTTTCCTCGCCAGGACCGTAATGAAGATGGAAGAAAGAAGCTATAATATAGAATCTTGTCTGAAGCAACGCAATGGCCATGGATGGTTGGTTATTTGTGCGAAGACAAAACATAAATATATTTAAATTTTGGATTAATCCTTAGAATAATTCGTGGACAAATTATTGAATAATATATAATAAGCATGACAGATTATCCATTAATTAAAAAACTATTTATAGTGAATCTGACCATACAGATTAAACACAGATGAAAATATATTATTATCGCGAAGATGGCAGGGAGAAAGAATTACAGAAATTCGGGAACATACTACTGAATAAAACATCATAAAAATAATAAAACAACTATATAATATAATTATCCCGGCACTTTGAAACCTGTTTATCATTTTCCATACAATATTGAAAAACAACAAATATCTTTGTATAATTGCTTTATAGCAAAGACCGCTTAGACAACCGAAAATAAAGATTTTACCACATGTGTAATTGCTAGAGAGTAGAAGATGTAAGCTATTTCTTTACTTGAAATGCTTGATATAAGTGGGAAATAGGTGAATGTTAATAGTTATCACAAACATACTGGCGAAGATATGAGAAAGATTAATGAATAAGTATAACAAACCGCCTTATACAATCACAGAAAAGGCAGTTGACTATCTTGCAAAAATCGTGGAAACCGTGACGCGCCTTGAGTTCGGAACGAACTTTAAGCGCGATATCAAACTTCACCGGGAAAACCGTTTACGGACAATCTATTCCTCACTTGCCATCGAGGGCAACTCTCTTACACTCAGCGAGGTGACCGCTGTTATCGATGGCAAAATGGTGGCTGGAAAGCAAGCAGAGGTTAAGGAAGTCAGGAATGCCTACGAAGCTTACGATAAAATAATGACATTTAATCCTTACTCAATCAACGATTTTCTAAAAGCACATCGGTTGATAACACAAGAACTAATTCAGGAATCAGGCAAGTTCCGTAGTGGCGATGTAGGCGTGTTCGACGGTGGTGTCGCGATTCATATTGGTGCGCGTCCGCAATTTGTGCCTCAGTTGATGAAGGAGTTATTCGGTTGGGCGAAAGAATCCAAACTACACCCTGTACTGAAAAGTGCTATTATTCACTACGAGATAGAAACCATTCACCCTTTCGCCGATGGCAATGGACGTATTGGTCGACTCTGGCAAACGTTGCTTCTCGCAAATTGGAACCCTATTTTTGCCTGGATTCCAATGGAGACAGTGTTGTATCAAAATAGACCACAATACTATCAGGCTATTCAAGCAGCAAGGAAAATAAACGATTCCAGCATGTTTATAGAATTTACGCTTTCATCACTTTATACAATTATTACTCAGCAAGAAAAGCACCAAGCAGAGCACCAAGATAAGCACCAAGTTGATTTGTTCGGTGTTGCCATCGCCATATTAAAAGCACTCGATGGAAAAACGTTATCACGAAAAGAAATTTTTGAGGCAATTGGTATGAATGGTGATTCCCGTTCGTTCAAGCGCAATATCGAACCAATTATAACTGGTGGTTTTGTTGAGATGACTGTCCCCGACAAACCAAATAGCAAACTACAAAAGTATCAATTAACTGATAAAGGCGCAGCGATAATCAGAATAGAAAATAGGGAGTAACATTTTTTATTCTCTCTGTGTAACAAAAACATTTTCCTCTTAAACAGACTTGTGGTACAGATATAGTCACTGCTAAGGGGAGCCGGGCTGCGACCCTGTTCCAAACGGTGACCTATTTTGGAAGGTTATCTTTCTATTGCAACCTAATATTTTTTAATAAAAAACCTTTACTTAACCACAAAGTTGCACAGAGTTTGACACTGAGTAACACAGAGTTTTTTATTCTCTCTGTGCATCTCAGTGAATCTCTGTGTAATTTCGTTTTCTCTATCACCACATATAGGACTGAATTTAATATTTATACATTTTAACTTTTATTATAGCAGGTGTGCTGTCTAATTTCACCGCTAATTCGTCGCCATTTAATCTTCTGCCCTGCACCCAGGTATTATTTGCAAAATAACCTTCATCAATTGATAAATAATCTATCTGGAGATTTTCTCCAGGTCGGGGGTAAAAATTAATGTAATAACCGTGGCCAAGCACTATGAATTCGTCGTTTGGCATGGCAATTACAATACCTGCGGCAGGGGTTTCCCCTATTTGTCTGGGTTTATTAAAGTTGATAACAAGGTCATATTCACCCAGGGTTATTCGTTGCGTAGATTCGCTGTCCTGCAAAATACCGGCCATATTTCCTGTTCCCTGGTATTCGGCGATTATCGGTAAGATTGATTGTAACAACGCGTAACTCTGTGCCAATTTGCGACCATTATCCGAGACTGCCATATTGTGTGCCTCTGCCTGAACAATGCCGGAAATTGTTACCGCGTTGCCGGTTACCATACTTTCTATGCCAAATGGCGCGAAACATATTGCGTCGTGTTGGCCAATTGCGTAAAACAGGTTCGCTGCCGCGTTTTCATCACGTCTGGCCTCTGGTATCAGCAATGGGTTGCCATTAACGGTAAATTGTCCGCAGATACGGCGAAACTCAGGTTCATAAATATCGGGTGCGATTATGGGGATATTTGCCGCGGCACATTGCCAGATATCAAATACACGTGGTACTGGCCCGCCAATAGGGTAATCATGCGCGGGAATCGGCGAATTCTTTGGAGCCAACCAGGCATTTACAAACATTGGGATGTCATATTGTTGTTGTCCTGCTTTGGCAACCTTGCCAACATAACTTGCTATATGCCACGCCATAAATATTTCCGCACCCATATTGCCAAAAACTTCTTCCCACGTCGCATTCTGTGGTGCATCATTATTAAATGCCGCCTTCAGTTCTCCATTCAGAATGTCATATTTTTCCTGCAGATAACTTCGCAATTCCGACGGCACCGGTTGTATAAATGCTTCCTGTGCCAATGGAGAAAAATCACGATATGCGCGCAGAATGCCGACTTCATTTTGCACCTGCATCATTAATACCGTTTGTTCATTGGCGTCAATTGTACGGATATATCGCATTAATTCAGCAAAAGCACGGGCATCAGCAGTGCAGGATTCCATGCAAAAACATGATAATGGCTGTTGGTTAAGTCCCGGTACTGTTTGTGACCGTTTAAAACGGGTTGTATTTAATTTTACCCACGATGGCACATATGTTGATGCCGCGTTTTTCCAACTGCCAAACCATAAAAATATCAGACGCTTATTGTTCTCGCGCGCGCCATTAATTAATCCATCGATAAGAGAATAATCAAATATCCCTTCTTCCGGTTCAAATAATTCCCAACTGACAGGCACAATAGCAGTATTTAAATTTAATTGGACTAATGCCGGCCATACCTGTTGCATATAACTCAAACTGGATGAACTGGAATTGTGAACTTCGCCACCCAGCATAATAAATGGCTTTCCATCAACAATAAGTTGAGTTGCCGTTCCTTTTTTTGCAAGAAAAGGAATTATTGCATTTTCTTTCATATAAACCCTCTTTAATATATTCTTCATATATAAATTTAGCTATTGCATTTTTTAACCACGAAACACACGAAATTTTAGATTAAATTTTGTTGTTAATAAAATCTACTTTTAGTAAATTATCCCATTTATGTAATAATCCTTCTATTGACGGGGAATGAGCAAGAAGTATAATAGGGTTATCTTTTATAGTTAACAAAGGTTATATGAAATGAAAATAATTCAGCATCGCGGACGATTATCCCGAACTATTGACGCGCTTAATAAAGGCGCCTTAACCGTAGGATTCATTGGTGGGTCAATTACAGATCCACGTCCTGGTTTCAACTGGCCCGAGGGTGTATGCGCATGGTTGGTGGAGCAATACCCCGGTTTAAGATTAACGGTGGAAAATGCCGCCATTGGCGCAACCGGCAGCGATTTGGCAGTTTTTCGCGCGGAACGCGACCTGATAAACCGTGGTTGCGACATTGTATTTATTGAATTCGCGGTGAATGATGGCGGAACACCTGCCGAACAGCGAATGCGAACACGCGAGGGTTTGGTGCGTAAATTGCTGACCAGGGCAAAATGCGATATCGTTTTTACTTATACCTATGCCCAGGGGATGTATGCGGAAATGACCACCGGCACAATGCCGGCAACCATCGCAGAATTCGAAAACCTGGCAGAACATTACCAGATAGGATCGGTTTGGATGGCATTACACGCATTACAGGAAGTACAAAAAGGACGGATGCGTTGGGAGGAGTGGTTACCGGACGGATTACACCCGCAATTCCGTGGTAGCGCAAGTTACGCGCAAAGCGTTAATCTGTTTTTAGAGAAAGAGTTGTCACGCCAACCAACACCTCTTGTTATCCCCACCGGTGATAACACCCCGGAACCACTAAATGCGAATAATTGGGAGAAATCTTACCTGTTGCCATTTGATAATGTTCAATTGATAGGACCATGGACGATACGCAGATGCGCAAGCATGGTATGGATTGACCAGGTGTTGCATACTGCTGCCGTAGGCGCAAAGTTAGCATTTGATTTTAAAGGTCGCGGATTACTGCTGGGTTTTGACTTCGGTCGTTCATCCGCAGAATTCAGGTATCAAATAGATGGTGGAGAATGGAAAGAATCAAACCGCGATCGGCCGGACTGGTGCGGTGAATCCGGTTGGCTACGGACTTTTTTAGTGTCAGAAGAATTATCAGACGGCAAGCATACCTTTGAAATGGAAGTAGTCCATGGTGACCCAACCGGCGCTAACCCATCAACACGATACAGTGGTACAAATATGGATTTGAGTCTGATAGGAATAATTCCATAGGAAAAACAAATTGGATTCGGGTTTCAGATGTGGTCACTGACCACATCTGAAAACTTTTATCTAATTTATGCCAATGCTTTAAATTAATACCCGTTCTCCGGTTTTGGCTGATTTCATGGCGGCAAGGGCAACTGCCAAAGCGTCAACACCGGCATTTATATCTATCGATATCTTTTCGTTATTGATTATGGTATCCATGAAATAATCCATCTCCACTGCCCAACTATCCGCGGTGGCAGGTACCGGTACTTCACGCCATTCCATTTTCACTTCGCTGGCCAGGTCCGGTGATGATACACCAGTGCATACCCGCAATGGCGCACCATAATCATTGATGATAGTACCTTTATCACCATATATTTCCAACCCCAGAAAACCCGGTCCACTGGTCCAGCCCACTTCAATATATCCCATAGCGCGTTCACCAAATTTTAATGCCATAATGGCGTTATCATCCACCATTATAGGTTTGCGTAATGCAGACATTTCCGCGGTGACAGATGTAACTTTACCAATTAACCAGTTGCATAAATCGATGGCGTGAATACCCATATCAAACAACGCGCCACCACCAGCAATCTCCGGCTTATAGAACCAGTCTGACTTTGCCCAACCCGGAAATGGTCCACCATGCGCAAAACGCACCCGAATCATAAATGGTTCACCAATTTCTCCATTCGTCAGCATTTCTTTAACAATTTTATTTGAATTATTCATGCGGTGAGAAAAACCTATCATCACCTGTTTGCCGGATTTTTCTGCTGCTAACCTGACCTGCTCCGCTTCGTCCAGTGTCATGGTCATCGGTTTTTCCAATAACAAGTGCGCACCGGATTCCAAGGCTGCAATGGCATGTTCTGCATGAAATTTATTTGGTGTGCAAACCGATACAAAATCTGGTTTTTCGTTTGCGAACAATTCGCGATAATCTGAATATGACTGAGAAATATTAAACTTTTCTTTCACTTCACTAATGCGTTCTGCTATTGGGTCTGCCACCACAATGCGACCGATATCTGTACGTTTGGCGTATCCCGGCAGGTGTAAATGCTGGGCGATTGAGCCACAACCAATAACCGCGACAGTATATTTTGACATTTTATTTACCTCTTTTTTTAATTACCTTTTGCCATGGTGGGACAGTCACTCTCGTGGCTTCGCCACTCGGTGTCAGTCCCTGATTTGCAATTGACGTATAACAGGCGGCCCGCCTGTATGAAAACTTTATCTGATTATACCGGTAATTGCATAACCTTGTGATACCATAGTGGGACTGACACTCTCGCGGCTTCGCCACTCGGTGTCAGTCCCTGATTTGTCATAACGTATAACAGGCGGCCCGCCTGTATGAAAACTTTATCTGATTATACCGGTAATT
>CAZNLA010000053.1:0-1180 GCA_964573385.1 uncultured bacterium | reverse complement strand
GCCACTCGGTGTCAGTCCCTGATTTGTCATAACGTATAACAGGCGGCCCGCCTGTTATGAAATTCAATCTAATTATAAAACAGATTAGCGACTATTTTTTAAGAATATTTTCCTTTAAAATTATAAACTTCGTAAAAACTTTACCGCTTCACCGATATCGGCAAGTGGATTATCGCCTAATTCGCGTTCTATAGTATATGCGCCATCATAACCACCGTCCTGCAGACGTTTAATATATCGTGGCCATGGCACATCACCCTTACCCAACGGCATTTCGCGCCATTCACCCCGCGCCTTTGCTTCTTTATCATCAAGACCATCTTTCGCGTGGGTATGAATAATATAGGGCATCAACGCGTCTAATGCTTCATCCAGGTCATACCCGGCCATCACCAGATTCGCCGGGTCAAGATTAACGCAAATAGCCTTGTTATCCAGCGAATCTAATAACGCGCGTAATACCGGTCCACTTTCCGGTCCGGTTTCAACTGCTATCCGCACACCTATATTTTCCGCGTAACTGCCTATTTGGTTTAACGCGCCGCGCAAGGTATCCCAAACTTCATTTGGCTTTTCCGGCACAACCCCAATATGTGTGGTTATAATATTTGCACCAAGATCGACAGCCAAATCAAGTTGTTTAAAAGTTTTAGGAATCATTTCAATATTTTTATCAGCATTGGTAAAACCACTTCCAAAATCGGCACAGGTTGCGGATAATACCATCCCCAAATCCTGATAATATTTCCGGAAATCGGCGCGCGCGTCACCACCTAACTTCTCCGGCGCAAAGTCATCATTATAAGCGTATTCAAAGTTTGTAGTGAACATCTGGAAATACTCAACACCCATACCCCGGGCAATTTTCAATCCTTCACGAATTGGAACACGCATGCTGTCCGCGAAAACACCAACTTTTAAGTTGCTCATTTTAAACCTCGGTTATAGTTATTTTTACAGTAGTGTATTTATGATGCAACCTTAAAATAATGACCTGAAAATGTCAAGCAATTTTAAAATGATTTTCGAATATTTTTTAATTATTTCAGAACTTTCGCTTAAGGTAATTTTGACTATTATAAAATCCGTCTGATCCGACTGATCCGACTGATTATAAAACGCTCAAAAAAAAACGCTCCGGCAGTTATTGCCGAAGCGTTTTTTTATTAATTTTCAATTG
>CAZNLA010000052.1:0-17553 GCA_964573385.1 uncultured bacterium | reverse complement strand
CAGTGAAGGCGGGACCGCAGCAGCGCATGCCGCGCGCCAGCGATTTCAACCCTACCGCAACACCGCCGCGGTGCATGGCATCGCTGACATTGGCAGATGAAACCTGCATCAGGATTTCGCGGATATTTTCCGCGGTTGCGCGTTTAAATGAAGAACTGTCGATACCAACCCCACTGTCGATTGCCTGACGCATTTCCTTAGTTGCCTGTACCGCGTCTTTGGATTTTGTAATGGAACCACCGACGATAATTACACTGCCGCCGGCATTTACCGCATCAGCAGCGGTTTCGCTGGTTATGCCACCGGCAACGCAAATCGGGATATTCACCACTTCAGCGATGCGTTTTAAGATATCAAAGGGAAATACCCCCTGCATTTGCATATCTATCGGGGTGTGGACATCAATATAGTCAACACCAATCTTCACCAGTTCCTGCGCGCGGGATACCGGGTCTGGACTATTAATCAAATCAGCGGCTATCTTTACGCCATACTGACGGGCGGCTTCCACACATTCAGCAATGGTTATATCAGACGCGGCGGCCAATACTGTCACCACCCCGGCGCCAGATTTAGCGGCATATTCCACCTCGGTACGGCCGGCATCCATAATTTTCATATCGGCAACAATGGTGAGATTCGGGAATTTTGTTTTTAATTGCCGGACAGCATCCAGACCAACGCTTTTAATCAGCGGAGTTCCCGCTTCCAACCAATCCGCGCCACCGGCAGCAGCCTCTTCAGCCATCTGCATAGCGCGATTCATGTCAACAAAGTCAAGTGCGACCTGTAAAATTTTCTTTTCCATATTCATTTCTCCTTATCAGCTATAAGTATGCAAAATTATAAAAAAAACTTTTGCACCTTTAAATGATAAAATATATGGGTAGGTGGTGGTTTGCCCGGGTATTACCACCCCGTCCTTCGGACACCCCTCCTTGCGAAGGAGGGGAGCTTTTTATCATCATTTTTCGTAAAATCTATTTAATACAATTTAATAGAAATCTGCTTCAAATTGTCACTTCGACAAGCTCAGTGACCGGTCGCTGAGCCTGTCGAAGCGACAATTTTGAATAGCAGTAATACAAAACCAAAAATCATGTCAAAAATAAAAATCTATTCATACCGCAATGATTCGATGGGGTCCAGTTTGGCTGCCCGTGCTGCCGGCCACACCCCAAAGAATAACCCCACCAGTACGCTGACGCTTAAAGCCAGTACTACCGTAAGGGGATTCAATATAAATACATTTAAAAATGGCACCAATACCGAAATAAGCCACAAAATAAGCGCGGCAGACGCCACCCCAATTATACCACCGGCAGTAGTCAGCGTTACTGCTTCAATGATAAACTGTTGGCGTATTTGCCGCGATGTGGCACCCAATGCTTTGCGAAGGCCGATTTCGCGGGTGCGTTCAGTAACTGATACCAACATGATATTCATAATGCCGATGCCGCCAACCACCAGCGAAAAACCGGCGATGGCGCCGAGAAAAGCCTGCAACACCATGGTGATTGATTGCAACACCGTCTGGAATGATTCGGTGGATTCAATCATAAAAGTGCCTTTATTGTAACGTGATTCTATAATTCTCTGTGCCTGTTTTTGCAGCACATTGACATCCAGATTACCCTTTACTTTTAACACACAAAAATCAAATTTTCCTCGCACCACATCCGGGTGAGTGCGCCACAAAAATGGTGTTGGCATAATTATCATCGGCTGGTTACCGCCAAACATCGCCGGCAATGCTTCCATCATTCCGACAACCTTCAGGTCTGCGCGTCCACCTTTGGGGAAAAATACCCGAATGTTTTTACCCACCGGGTTGGATGTCCGCAATACGTCTTCAGCAGCTTTTGGGTTCAGCACCGCCACGGCAGTGCCGCCACGCGCTTCGTCATCAGTGAAAAATCTGCCCATGGATATCTTTATCGACGAGTCATATTTTGGTAAATCACCGCGGGTTCCACTGATTTGTATTGACCGGCGGTCACCAGGTTTTTTCTCGTAAAAACCGGATACATTTAATTGTGGATTCAAAGTTACCGGCAACATGCTGAGGGCATTAATATCTTCTTCGGTAAGGCGGGTGAAGTTCATGCCGCCATTGTGATAATCCGGTTGGATGATGATACTTTTCCCCGCGACTGATTCCAAACTGTTATTAATTGCCGCAGTCGCCATCTGTCCCAGGCTGACCATGGCGGTGACGGCAAAAACCCCAATAACAATACCCAGCAAGGCAAGAAAACTGCGTAAACGGTTTGACCACAGGGATGACAGCGACATACGGATATTTTCAAACAGATTCATGCTTCTATCCTCCCGTCGCGCATACGTACTATTCGTTTTGCCCGTTCACCCACATCATGCTCATGGGTAACCATGACAATCGTCTTACCATCAGTATTTAAGACATCAAACAGATTTAATATTTCATCAGACGCGTGGGAGTCCAGGTTGCCGGTTGGTTCGTCCGCCAGCAACAACTCCGGTTCCTGCGCTAACGCGCGGGCAATTGCAACCCGTTGTTTTTGTCCGCCGGATAATTCGTTGGGGAAATGATGCATTCGGTCTTCTAACCCACATGACGCCAGTGAAGCCTTTGCCATTTCCATGCGTTTAGCTTCATTGTAACCACGATAAACCAATGGCAAAGCGACATTTTGCAAAGCGGTAAGACGCGGCAGCAGAAAAAATGCCTGAAATATGAAGCCGATTTTCTGGTTGCGCACCTGCGCCAATTCTTCCTCGGATATGCCAACAACCGGTACCCCGCCCAAAATATATTCACCTTCAGTGGGTGAGTCCAATAAGCCGATGATATGCATCAGGGTTGATTTACCGGATCCACTGGGTCCCATTACCGCCAGGTACTCACCCGGGCATATCTCAATATCTACCCCGCGCAACGCTTCCACGTCCACCGTCCGGTCTTTACTGCCGGAATGATAGACCTTAGTGATTCCCTTTATCGATACTACTGGCTCAGGTTGGCATGTCATCTTTTCATCCCGGCAGGAGTTTCCATCACCACATCATTATTCTTTAAAGTATCAGATGGCAAACTGATTAATTTCACTCCACTGTTTATCCCGGTAACGGCGGCATTAGTAAGATTTTTCGCCTGCACATATATCTGTTTTTTTGTAATTTTTTTCGTCTTTATATCGTAAATCCAGACGAAATAATTTTTCAATTCGCCTTTTTTCTCTTCCACCAATGCCTCTAACGGCACCTGTACTGTTGCGGGAAGCACCAGAGTGGTAATTTTAACCGTTACGGTAAACCCCGGTGTTGTTCTGGTTAATGCCTTTCTGTCGGTAATTTCCAGTGTTATTGGCAACAGAGATGATGACCCAGTTCCCTGTATTTCTGCGGATACACCTAACTTTGTCACAACTGCCGGTATGGGGTTTTCCGGATCCGCGTCTAACTCTATCTTTGCTTTTTGACCTAATTTTACATTTACCGTGTCAGCCTCTGCCAATCGCGCTTTAACTTTTATGGTATCTTTATTCACAACTTTAATGCTTCCGGTTGCTGTTTCGCCAATCCGCAGGTCATTTGTAGATACGGTGCCATTAACCGGGGAAATTAATTTCGCTTCTTTAATAGTTCTTTGCAATCCTAATGTTTCTGCATTTGTGCTGATAAGTTGCGCCTGCAAGTCGCGTCGTTGGCTTTGATAACCGGCAATTTGCGCGGAAAGATCATTATTCAGAGTATCAATTTTATCTTCAAGTTCACGTATATCATTTTTTGATGATCCGCCGGCACTAAGGAGAGATTTTGCCAATTTCAAATCACGTTTTGCTTGCTGCACTTGTAAATTCACTTTATTTCTGGCTGCATCTTCTTCGTCTTTTCTGGCAGCAATTGATGCATTTAAAGCAGTAATTTTATCTGTGGCAGCACTAATATCACGTAATTCGCGGGTGACATCCAGCTCTGCCAACACCTGACCTACCTTAACATCTTCGCCTTCATCCACATTGATAACCGCGACACGACCGGTACGGGTGAATGTAAGTGAATATGTTTTTGCGTCAATATTGCCGGTGCCACTAATCTCGCGGATGAAATTACCTGATGTTGTTTCTGTAAAGGTGACAAATATAGGTTTGGGCATTTTGCTTAAAAAGTAAATACCGCCACCCAGAACTATCGCGATAATAATTACCACCCACATCCATCTTTTCATTTACCTGTGCCTCCGGACGCTTTAAGTAAGGCAATAAAAGATAGCCAAAGCGACACCTTTGCCTGTTCTACTGAAAATTGAGAATCCATCTCCGCGGAAATATAACTTTGCAAAGCTAATTTTGAAATAGCTCCTGCATTAAATCTTTCTTTTGATGTATTCAGGTCTTTCTGTGCCAGCACTAACCTATCCTTGGTTAACTTATAACTATCCTGAGCATTTAAGTAGTTGCGTTTTGCCGCGTCAAGACCGTCGCGCAATGTCTTTTCCACATCGCCCATGGCGTCTTTGGCGTTTTGCAAGTCGCGTTCACGATTTACTTTATCAATAGCGGTGGTATCAGGCCCGGATGAAATCGCAACAATTCGCTCTGCTTCATTTATTCTATTTTGCGCGGCAATATAATTAACATTGGTCAAGTAAGACAATTTTGTAACATCAATAAAATCTACCAATGTTACTGGTTCCGCTAATGAATCCGGCACATTAGCGACAAACATTTTCACCCGGGTTTCTGCACTTTTCAACTCGCGTTTCGCTATATCAGCGCTGTTCATTGCGTCATAATATTTCTGCTTCGCTTTTGCCAATTCAATATCAGAAGCCGCGCCTTTATCTTTCTTTATTTCAGCGACATTCAAATCCATTTTTGTCAATTCTACACGTTCGGCTTCGGACTTAACTTTTAATCGCCCGGTTAAAACATCACCGACCGCGGTTAACGCTGTTTCTGTAGCGGTAAGGCCGGTTAACTGCAACTTTGCCTTGGCTTCTGTCACTGTTTCAATGGATCTGGTTATATCTACCGGTTTTACCGCAGGATCGGCATCATTTTTCTTTTTATCATCCTCTGCAGACTGTAATACCCTTTCTGTCTGGCGGTATCCGGCATCCAGATGATAATATTCCTGCCAATTGGACGCAATCTGCGCTATTGAAAGTAATGGCAGCAGCATTAAAATTAACAAAAGTTTCTTCATACATTGCCTCCTCTGTCATTCTTGTTTCTTCTGAAGTTATTATTAGGTCTGTTTTGGTTAGGTCGTGGGCCATTAGGGTTTGGGTTTGGTCGCGGGTTATTGCCCGGTCCACCACCGGATTGCGGGTTTTGCGCCTTTTTCATCTGTTCATATTCCTGTGATGATTCCGGTTCAATAATTCTGCGCCTTTGCTGGTGTTGCTGCGGGGGAGTATTTACCGGTGGTGGCGCGGGTTGACGATTGCTGTTCTGGTTATTCTGGTGATTGCGATTACCGTCATTGTTATTCTGGTTACCGCGATTTCCACGATAATCGTTTTGCGGACGGTTATCATTTCTTCTCATTGTTGATGGTTGATTTTCTGTAGGCTGGAATCTGTTTTGTCTGGTGGTCACCGATATATTTTCCGCTGGTGAATCTGCCAGTGGAATATCTTCATCAATAATCGCCGCTATCTCTGCTGCAGTTGCTTCAATTGCGACATCAGATACATCCAATCCGGAATCGCCCTGTTGAATCACCACAACTTCAGCAGTTGGACAGACAAATAGATTTTTCTCACCCTCAATATAAACATCCAGCATGCCGGTTAATGGATTTACTTTGGTAACTTTGCCGGTACCGGCCGATGTTTTTACAATGGCGTTTAACCCGGGCATTTGCATGCGTAAATCACGATATTGTTCAAACTCATATGCCAGACAGCACATTAATCTGCCACAACAACCGGATATTTTTTGTGGGTTTAATGCCAATCCCTGTTCTTTTGCCATATTTATAGCAACCGGGATAAAACCTGTCAGAAAACGTGAACAACATAACTGTTGCCCACACATGCCAAAGCCACCCAATATTTTGGCTTCGTCACGCACGCCTACCTGACGCAATTCAATACGTGTATGCAATTCACGCGCTAATTCACGTACTAATTCGCGGAAATCAACGCGATTGTCGGCGAAAAAATGAATCAGGACATTGGAACCGTCAAAGGTATACTGGGCATCAATTAACTGCATCGGTAATTCCAGCAAAGTTACATATCGCTGACAAATTTCCACTGCCCGTGCTTCGCGTTCCTGGTTATATTCCGCGTGTCGTATATCACCCGGGGTTAATTTACGGATAACCGGCTTTAAAGGATGAACAATTTTATCTTCCTCAACTTCATGAGGTGGAATTTTAATAACCCCTATTTCCGGCCCACGAACAGTCTCAACCAGCACTTTTTCACACCGGTGATATTCTTCCTGTTTTGGGTCAAAGAAATATATTTTTCCTGCTGCGCGCAAGCTTACTCCAACTACAATTGGCATATCATCATAAAACCTGGTATAACCAGGTCCCTTTCTGCAATTTTCTGCATTTATTATATCAAATAGCGGTAAAAATAGCTAAATTAATCTGCTTCTAATTTGTAATATTTATTACCATACCCTTTTAAACCCGGGGGATTCTTACCCTGTATCCAATCAAATCTATACACCGTGGCGGTATACAGCCAAATAGTCTTCTTACCACTCCCCTCATAGATCTCGACAGTTATAACGCTGAAATCTTTATGATTGATAAATAAATTGTCGATTATGGCAATTGTCGATTTTTTTATTTTGTTAACAGTCCAGCTTTTATCATAAATCCGGATATCAACTGCCACCATTCTCCCGTTGGTAGCATATTCGCCATCAATTTCCTCAACCCCCACCGATTTTGATAATTGCAGTAATTCTGAATTATTAATTTTTCTTTCATCTGTTATATGTTTTTCATTTGTAATTGCAGTTTTTTCTATGCGCATCTCACTTAATTCTGATGTCATGACAAATAGTGACAGCACCAGCAAAATGCCAACAGCAATAAAATATTTTTTGACAGCAATTTTTAAAAAGTATTGAATCCCAAAAACACCAGCCAATATCCCTATTATCCACCCAATTAAAATATCCGATAAATAATGGACACCAGCAATTACCAGGGATAAACCACCAATAAAAGTGATAATGGAAGAGATATGTCCCAATTTTTTATTGTAATTATAAATTAACGGCAGAAAAATAGCCGTGAAAACCACTGGCCATGCCGGAAACGAAGGGATACCGGCCTGAGAAATTAATAAAGTTGCCCAGTAATGCGAGAATGGCCGACTGCGAAAATCATGATGGAATATATGTGTGACAAGATACAATTCGATGAGATATATCAGGGTTAAAATAGCCGCGGGAATTAATAATGATTTCAGAATCTCACTTTTTTTATAATTTATACTGCCATACCAAAACAGGTACGTTATCAATACCGCTATTATCAATGGGGTATAAATTGCGGCAAAAGCAATTACCTCATCAACAAAGATATTTAGTCCGGCCAGATTATTAAAAAAATGAAAAATCATATAAAAATACTTTCGCTTATTAAAAATGGTCGCAGTATCGAAATTTCACCCATATTTCTGTGCAATATGGTGGGTATATGGAACTATCGCCCTTAATCATTGGTTTTACACGATAGTTCCATAATAATACAAATCAATAAATGCCTGTTTAATCGATAGAAACGGTTTTAAACTTTGGTAAATATTCGGCATTTTTATTTAACATCGCCTGTGTCATCTCTTTAATTTCCTGCAGTGATAACACCGCGGAAGTTAATGGGTCATAACATACCGCGTGGAATACTTCGCGGGCGTTGCCTGTTATAGCCGCGTTCACCGCCATCTCTTCAACCGCAACACTGGTGTTTACCAGGGCAGCTAGTTGTGGTGGTAATGCCCCGACATGGATAGAATTAAAGCCGCGTTGATTAGCAATTACCGGAACTTCTACACAAACATCATCCGGAAGGTTAGTAATAAGGCCTTTATTCGGAACATTGCCATTAAACTCAAACGCTTCACCACCCATATACGCGTTAATGATATAAGCGGCGTATTCATGTCCGCGTTCCAGACTGATTGCTTCAGGATTATTCAGCCAATCTTCAGTCTCTTTTCTCCAGGTATTTTCACGACCGGTATACGCGTCCAGGATATAACCATACACACCGGGGTTCCAACCGGTACCGTGTGTACAATATTTCTCAATTAAGTCCGGACGTTTGCGGAACCAGGCGTTATATTCAGAATTGTGTCCACTGGATTCGGTAACATAATAATCCAGATGCAGATACATTTCGTTTCTTACAACTTCTTCATTGTAAATATCGGCATTGTCGGAAATTGCTTTTCGTATATCCGGGTAAGCGTCTTTGCCGTTTCTGGTATATTTTAAATAAAATGCCTGATGGTTAATACCGGCGCAAACAAAATCAATCTCTTTCATTGGTGCGCC
This sequence comes from uncultured bacterium, assembly GCA_964573385.1. GTDB lineage: Bacteria > Armatimonadota > Hebobacteria > CAIYQO01 > CAIYQO01 > JBAXQQ01. The sequence continues at coordinate 9,040 of CAZNLA010000052.1, read as the reverse complement.
TATCCAACGCGCCAACATTTCCGCAGTTCCCTGTACGCTGTGGCATAAACCGGAAACCTTGACTTTTGTTTCCCGTTGCATGGCACGGCATAACATCGCCATCGGGTTAGTATAATTCAGGAATATCGCGTCCGGGCAGTATTTTTGTATATCTGCGCAAATATCCAGCATAACGGGAATAGTTCGCAACGCGCGGAAAATGCCGGAAGGGCCACGGGTATCACCGATATTTGTATCTACGCCGAACTGTTTGGGTATTTCAATATCGTATCTCCAGATATCCAACCCGCCATTTAAAATTGTGCATAATACCGCGTTCGCGCCTTCCAATGCTTTCGCGCGGTCAGTGGTGGCGGTTACTGTCGCCGGGTATTCTCCCATTTTAATAATTTTCTCAACAGCCTTTCGTGAAAACTCTAACCTTTCCGAGTCGATATCCATCAGGCAAATTTCTGTATTCTTCAATAAATCAAAGGTCAATACATCACGCACCAGACCGCGGGTGAAGCCAAAACTTCCGGCCCCAATAAATGTAATTTTAACAGGCATATATACCCCCATTTTTTTATATTAGACTTGTCCGCAAATAATAGGCGGTATCTTTCGGACTCTTTTCCAGCCATACATCGTTGTGCTTTTCACGTTTATCAGCTTGATAATGTGTGAAAAACACGCCTTGTCTGACTGAAAAATAGCCACAAAATCTACTCACTTATTATTTGCGGACAAGTCTATTCATTACTGTTATTCACCCGTTAATGCTGATAACCTGCATAAATTATAGAAATCTGTATTATAAATTACATGTAAAACCAAACAGATAATGCAAAACCTATCTGAATGATATGAAATGCCATCGCCGGAGTTCCAAGAATAGCTGTTATCAGGTTTTGCGTTTTACTAAAAAAATAGGGTATTTACATCCGTAATATTACTCTATCATTTTAGCCATTAATCTGCTATAATATTTTTAACTTAATTCAGGAGTAAACTGTATGCAAGCAGGTTGGGAAATGGCGTATTGGATATGCCTGATAATTGGTGTAGCATATACCATAATTACCGCGGCACTTGGTGGTATTAGCGGTATAATTGGGCACGCCGGTGATTCCGGTTCTGTCAGCAACAGTTATGGTGCTGACGGGTCAACCGGTGGTCATGGTACTGCGTCATCCGCGGATTTTGACGGTTCAATAATTTTTGGTCCATTTTCTCCGTTAGTAATAGCGTTTTTCCTCACTTCTTTTGGCGGTAGCGGGTTGGTATATGTTAAATATATACCTAATAGTGTATTAAGTTTGCCAGCAGCAATCGTAACTGCTATCATATTCGCATGGTTGCTGATATTATTCTTTAACCGGGTAATAGCTGCTGTTCAATCATCCAGCGAAGTACGTATATTAAATATGGTGGGTGAAACGGCAGAGGTGACAGTTACAATACCAGCAACAGGAATGGGAGAAATAGCATATGTAGCGATGGGATCGCGAAATGTTTCACCCGCGCGCACAGATAGCGGTACTGATATTCCGCGTTTTTCGAATGTACGAATTACCCGGGTATCGGGAAATATATTTTTTGTTGATAAAATCGACGCTTAGTAACATAATCTTAATAAAAACAAAGTATCATTACAGCAACACATCACAGCAACACTATGACAGATAATGAAAATGAAATGACATCCAGGGTTGATTTACCCCACCCTGATAATATTGAACGGGATTTATTTATAAAATACCGCAACGCAAAGGATCACGATGCACGTGACTTGCTGATTTGCGCGTATCTGCCATTAGTAAATAATGTGTCCCGGCGTTTTACCGGTATGGGAGAATCGCAAAGTGATCTGGTGCAGGAAGGCACCATTGGACTGCTAAACGCGGTTGACCATTTTGACCCTGACCATGGTGTTAAATTTATTACCTATGCCACCCACCTTATAACAAGCCAAATACAACATTACCTGCGTGATCGCGGAAGATTAATTAGACAACCAGCGTGGATTCAGGAATTAAATACCAAGGTTACACGCGCCATAAAAACATTAACCGAAGAATTACAACGTGACCCACAACCGGAAGAGATAGCCCATAAATTGAATCTTACCCTGGAATCAGTCAACGAAGTATTAGCCGCTAAAAAACTTAATAAAGTTGTGTCATTAACGGCACCACAACGCCCAGATGATGATAGCGGGTTATTGGTTATTGACTCATCAAAAATTAAATCAGCAAGATACACCACCCTGCGGTTGCCAATTGAAGACAGAATTGTAATGGAAGAGGCTATAGATAAGCTTAAAATTGTTGAACAACGGGTAGTTAAATTATTCTTTTTTGCCGATTTAAACCAGACAGAAATCGCTAAAAAATTAGGAATATCAACAAATTACACATCGTATCTATTACATAGGTCCATTGACAAATTAAAGTCAGACCTGGTTGAAAAACCGGAAGAAAAACTTGCCCCTGTTGAAATAGCCGCTAAAAGTACCAGCATTAATGTTTATGATAAAAGCACTGGTATGTATTCTGAAAGTTATATTCGTCTACGTATAAAAGAAGAGATAGAACGTAGCCAACGCCAACCACGGGTATTCACTATTGTAATAATTAACGCGGAGAGTTTGCCGGAAGATGATACTGCCAGAAACAACGCTTTAAAATCAATCTCCACATATTTTGTCCAGAGTGTGCGAACATATGATTTATTAACATCTATGGGTGATGGGAAATTTATGTTGCTAATGCCACAACCAAAACGCGAAGCAGCAATTTTTAGTGACAGAATAGCACGTGGTGTTAAAGAAAAAAAATGGGAAAACCCAATAACTATTAAAATTGGCATAGCAGCATTCCCGGAAGACGCCAAAACAACAGATGACTTAATTTCGTTGGCAACAAAAAGACAGGAATTGAAATAGCAGAGTTGGGTTAAGGGCGTAGGTGTTAGGTTCTTAGGTGTTAGGTCGTTAACAAGGAAATTTGCGCAAAAAAGTCAGAATTTTTATAATGGTCACTTAACTTGTATTCGAAATAAAATAGATTTCAACCGAGTTCTACCGATTTCGTACGAGTTCTACCGAATTCAAAAGTAACCCCAGACTTGCACCTGGGGTTACTTATTAAAATGCCTTTCCAAGGCATAAACTACCCATAAAAAAACTTTGACCATTAGTGATGTTTAGTTTTTTCTTAACTTACAATAATTTTTCTGGGTGTTGGTCCTTCTGTTGTTATATTTTCGCTGCCATCCAGGTTGTATTTCCATGGACCGCGACCGGTTATGGTTTTGCCGAATGCTGAAATGCACTCTCCGTCTGGTACCACTGAGGTTATTCTGCCGTCTGCATATTGACGAATCCAACCGGCACGGCCATTAAAACCGGGTTGATTTATCACATCGTTATGCAGGAATACATAGTCGGTGTATTCCGGAGTAATAACTTTAATCCCGGATTCGCCGAATGATTCCATTAACACATCACGACCGCGTTCCTTAGCGAACAGCACAGTGCGGTAAATACCATCCGCATGATTGTAGAGGCGGAACCATTTTTGCGCGTGATTTTTTTTGTTTTCTTCACCGCCACAACCGGGGTGCAGGTTTGGTATTAATTCTCCGGTTTTCATCTCAAATTCAGTGGGGTGTTGTACAAATACTTTTAAATCAAGGTCAAATCTGCCATCCGCGCTTAAGATTTGTCCGTCGCGTTGCAGGTTATCACCGGTTACATGCAGGCAATATCGGTGGGGAATATCACCATATACCCGGTCAAATATTACCATATAGTCCGGTTTAACAAATAAAATTTGTCTTACTTTCCAGCATTTTGGTCCCACCGGGTTGTGGTCGCCGATATAGAAATAAGGCGCTTTTAACCATGTATCCGACCCTGTAACATTGTCGACTTCGTCAAAACTACGCACCCGTCCCCATAACAATTTTAATATAACAGGCATTTCGCAACGGGTATAATCCAACGCGTCAGTGAACATATGGTCTGCCAGATATCCGCGACGTAATGGGTCAAGTTCAGGAATATCAACGATATTATGAGCAGTGCCAACCCCAACTTCACCGGTGTAAGTGCCGTAGTCCATACATAATGGCGTACCTTTTGCATACCAGTTAAATGCTGTTTCATCTGCTTCATAATGATCTTTGGCAAATCCTATCTTCTGGAAAAGATAACTTTCGTCATCCATAGTATGGCGATGTCGCATAGCGACACCGACTTCATCCATATTTTCACTGGAGAGTACCCGCAGTGGCAATTCTTCTGTAACAACAGGGGCCATAGCCGCCATCACACTTGGGTAATGCTCACCCAGACTGCAATTAGCCTCTAATCTTTGCCAGACTGCAATACAATCCGCGCGCAATTGGTCATCTGCCGATAATTCCGAGGCGTAACACAACATATATTCGCCACCACCGGTTGGGCAAACGGCATTACCCACACCGGGCCAAGTATATTTGTCCCATCGTTTATCTTTAGGTCCCAGAAAACGGCATAACCATGACGCATAACGGCGTACCCGTTCATCATTAAAATAATCAACACCACAGCGATTTTTTAACGTTTTAAAAGTGATTATAAAATATGAAAATGTATAAAGAGCGTAATTTATGGATTCTTCCCAGGCGCCACTCTTGCCGCAATACGCGTTCAGTTGATTTTCAATATCATCAAGAGCAAACCGTTGCCACTCGCAGGAATCTGGATGACCGGTGAATATTGCCGATAACTGTGCCAAAGCGCACATTGGGTCACCCTGGAAATTAGGCAGGCTATTAGTCCAATATAAACGGTCTGGTTTATGTTCGCCACCATATGTATATAAATCTCTGCTTGATTCCGGATGGTCAGGATGCTTTGCTGTTCTGGAATGTGGCCAACGTCCTTCGTCTTTAATTCGTCTGGCAGCAAAGACAAAATAAGCATTTAATTGGCAAACCTGTTCATTGCTTAATACGCCATCCCGACGAAGTTGTTCATAACCGATTAACATGCCACGCAGGAAACGTGAAAAACCGATAACATTTTTCATGTAATCATTTTCTTCTGTCCTATACCCCTGGAACTGAAATACCCAACGTTCGAAACGGGCAATAAGTTGGTTATATAATGTTGCGGCATTATCCGCATCAGGTTCCAGTAAATAGCGGAAACAGGCAATATGCATACTGCCGTTTTCTTTTAACCAGTCATTCGGGTCCGGTAATACTGCCTGCAATGCCGGGAAAATAGCTAATCGTTTTTTAGCGTCATCATGGTAATCACCGGCATCAAATAAACCCGGCAAATTTGCCGCGTCAGCATCATACGCCACATCACCTGTTAAATCCAGATGTTCATCCAACCGTAATGCGTTGAACTCGGCATGCAGACGATGAAATACCAGACGTCGTTCCGGTGTGAAGCATTTTTCAACATCTCCGGTGTAAATTAACCAGTATCGTGCCCCACTTTCCAATGATGCGTTCCATTCTATTTTGCCTTCACTGTCAAACAATTCCGGCATATTTTCGACTGGTTGCTGCCAATTAGCTCCATACAAACCCAATATTCCTAACATTCCCTGCTTTTCTTCTCTCTGGTTATAAAAAGCAAACCACCCGCGATTGTTAGGGATAAAATATTCACTTAAAACCGGCATCTGTAATCTGCATAATACATCACGTGGATGTTCTTCTCCCAGTGCTTCAACCGTTGGTTGGGTGTCGCCTTCAAATGAATCGCGGGAAATAATGTGGGTGAAAATATTATCCGGGTTAATTGTCCAAACCAGTTTTGACCCCATCCGCAACCCAAAACGTTCTGCCACTTCAATATAACTATCATTTTTATAACAGCGGAAATTTATTGTATAAAAGCGGTGGTCAGCATACCGGTATGTCAGTTCGTAATCTGTGAATAATAATCCGTCATTAATTCTCCATAAATTAGAACCTTCAAACGACGCATCACAAGTAATCCGGCTTTTCATCTGCCAACCGGCAATACCCGCGAATGGCGCAACAGGTCCTACCTGCACTTCACGGCCATTAATGCCGATGCTGGAATTGTCCTGTAATGGCATCTCAACCCGGGAAAGGTCCGTATTTGCCTTTGCGCATTCTGTAAATGTCAATGTTTTAGTCTCGTTTTTGGCAAAACTAATTGACAACATTATCTCTGCGCCACCGTCACGGCAAACCCCGGTATATTGAAAATCAACAGATTTACCATTGATATCAAGTTGTATAGCCACACCCGATTCAACCCCGGGCACAACTATTTTAATGTATTGCTCTGACCAGTCAGTAAATAATGGACTTTTTAAAATCAATTGTGTCATATTTTAATCCTCTGGCGCAATTGTACACCGGATTACTTTGTATTTGCAAGTATAAAAGGGTAAATATCTATATATTATTGCAAAATCTAAAAAATCCCATTGACATTTTGATATTTCAATGTGTAAAATAATTCATTACATATTGATACCTGTATATATACATGTATACCAAGATGTTAACATCGTTAATATTATTTCAGGGGGTACACAATGCCTAAACAAAAAAATGGTTTTACACTTATTGAACTGCTGGTCGTTATTGCCATTATAGCAATTTTAGCCGCCATTCTTTTCCCTGTATTTGCCCGTGCCAGAGAAAAAGCACGGCAAACAACCTGTTCATCTAATCAACGCCAGATTGCTTCATTAGTAGCGATGTATTGCCAGGACCATGAAGAGACTTTTCCCGGTGAGACAGTATGGAGTGATATAGAGATTGACCCGGGTGCTCTGGTTTGTCCTACTCTGGGCAAAAACACACCTAATGGATATGTTTATTCAGCACAATTATCCGCCCGTTCAATGGGTGACATCAGTGATCCCACCGCGGCAGTATTATCCGCGGATGGCAGGCATGACGCGACCGCCACAACCGCGGCAAATGTCGCTTATGATTATGGCGACTACGACGCCAGACACAGTGGCAAGTGGATTGCAAGTTTTATAGATGGCCATGTTGAAGCCACAATGGCCCGGTCAATTACCGGTACAATGTTTTCTAACCCAATGAAAGTTAACCTTTTGGAACGTTGGAAGACAGATGGGTCATATTATTGGACAACTTCACAAACCGGTGGCGATGGCGCACGGGTGCAGTGCGGTGACCCGGTAGAAGGCGGATGGAGACTTGGTGTCGGTTCTCCGGTGGGTACCGGTGGTTCAAATAAAGTTCGCTACACTTTTAAATCCCCGATGAATCTTGGCAAAATTGCTATACAATTCCGCATGGTATCAGAATCTCCCAATAACTTTACCTTCAGCGATCAGGGTGGGGTAATTTGGAAAGATAATGGTGGGCCATATGATAATGCTTTACGCACCTGCGCAGGTCCGGGACGACTTAGTAGTTATCTGGAATTAGAAGTTAACCCAACTAACACTGCCGGTGGTTTTTTCGGCATCCCCCGCATAGCAGCATTCCCCGCCAAAGGTGAACCGTTGCCAATTGACAGCACATTTAATATCTTTTATGAAGAAGAGTCTAAAATGCTGATATCCGGTTCCGGATATGATGCCAGATGGTGGGACCATGGCGTTGGATTAGCAAAACCATCAAATCTGGGTGGTAATGTAACCTTTAAGTTCTCACGCTTATATAATATGAATGGCGCGTCTATTTCTCATTGGGATACTAGCCGTACCCTTGCGGCACCGAAAATCGAGTTATCAAAAGACGGTGTAACATGGACACAGGTATGGAACAATGGTGGTACAGATTATAAATATAAAAACACCGCTAATTATGGGAATTTCCAATTTACCGCACCAACAGGCAGCGATTTGATAGGGCAATACCTGCGTTTATCATGGGGTGCGAATGCCAGCAATGTAGAAATGGTGGAATTAGCTGTTTTTGGACAACCGGTAAATTAATTAAATGGTCGGATAAGCGCAGTATCTGGTCACCGTGCCTGTTAAAATGACCATAAGCGAAAAAACAATTAATAAAAAGCCGCAAAGTAGAAATATCAACTTTGCGGCTTTACATTTTCTATCCAGGTTTATTTAACAATAATCTTGTTCGTCCTCAATATCATCTTTCATTTTTTTCACACTTACTAACACTGCGTTAGTATCCAATGCCGGAAATAGCAATACTTTTACCTTATCCTTCACCATATCGGGAAACCATTTCATTATAAAATCACAAATATCGATAGGCACCGGTTTTGCGTTTAGATAGTTTTTTCTTGAATATGTGATCGCGTATTCCATATTTGACCAGAGAAGTAATAATTTATGCCCGTCATTGTTGGATATTACCACCCACCCATCATTTTCTTTAAGAACCCATACTTTTTTTAAACTGACAATTTTTCTGATAAACTGGTAATATTTATCGATTGCCGGAGATTTTATTCCGAAATCAATTTTTTTTGTTAAAAAAGTCCAGATCATTATTGAGCACCTTTTTATAATATAAAGAAGATTTTATCACAAGAATTGATTTTAAATGAGTAATTTAACATTAACTTCGTAATTTACAAAGATAACACTAAGTCATAATCTGATAAACATGATAAAAACCAAGGAATACTCGCATGATTGCATTAGGGTGAAGTGTTGATGATTTAAGATTTGGATAAATTTGGAGTTAAATGGGTCAAAAATTTATAATTTAACAGGCTGCCGCAAAATATATTCAGGTGGCGGGGAATGCAACAATATCCCCCATATCCCAGGATAAATTATTCATTTGTGTTGATTAATTCTTAACCCAAATAAATTGGACAAGTTTAAAGTATTTTATAGTGATTTATGCCTTGTAAAGGCATTTTAATAAGTAACCCCAGGCGCAAGCCTGGGGATTAAAAGATAAAATTGATTGCGCCTCGTAGAGGTGTTTTATAATGTCACCTCTAAGAGGCTCATGTTGGTTATATGTTCCTTCCCCAGGCTTGCGCCCTCACCCTTATACACATTTATATCAAAATAGCTTTGACCCCGGATGGGGTCAGATATTTATAGAACTT
>CAZNLA010000051.1:0-17563 GCA_964573385.1 uncultured bacterium | reverse complement strand
CTCAGTGACCGGTCGCTGAGCCTGTCGAAGCGACCAATTTCTTGCAGATTTCTGCAAAAAAGCGAAAATCCTGTAATTGTTATGTTAATATGTGACTTTTACTTTTTTAAAGTGTCTTTCATAATAAGCCTAAGTCCTGTAAAAATATGGGGAGTTTTTAAATGGAAATAAAGTCATTTATTGATATTGTTTATGCGACAGTTGCAGAGACCACATTGCAATTAAATATATTCCGTCCGGCGGATGATGAGATTTATCCGGTAATTATGAATGTGCATGGTGGTGGTTGGTGCCTGGGCGGCCGCAGTGGAGCAGAAAGTTTCGCCGGACATGTAAAAAATGGTTATGTGGTTGTTGATATTGATTATCGGTTGGCACCCGGTAGCCCATACCCGGCAGCATGTGATGATGTTCGCACCGCGTTACAATGGGTTGTTGCCCATGCCAGCGAATACGGCGGTGATGGCACGCGAATTGGTGGTATTGGATATTCCGCAGGTGGTCATCTGCTGGCGTTGCAGGCAACTGAAACGCGAACACCATTAAAGTGCGTCGTTTGCTGGGGCAACCCTACTGATATGTTATGCGAACCGGTTACTTACCCATATCGTGGTTACGCATGGGCATTTATGGCTGCTTGCCCGATTGGAAATCCAGAATTATATATAGAAGCATCACCTACGGCGCACCTTAACGCGCAAATGCCACCCATTTTACATTTTCATGGTAGTAACGATATGGTTGTCCCGGTACATCACGCCCATATGCTGGCGGATGCCGCCCAAAAAGCAGGGGCACCGGTTGAAATAATTATTCACCAGGGAGGCGGGCATTGCGTGGCAGGCAACACAGAAGATGGCCAAAAAGCAGATGACAGTATCCGGGAATTCTTTAACCGTCATCTGCTTATGTCATAATATTCTGCTTATGGCCGCGGGAAACTTACTGACAACATGGCTTCGATGTCCAGTGGGTCTACGCCGAACTGTTTCCGTTGCCTTTCACGCTCGATAGTGTCTGATTCCAAATCGCCTTCGATGGGCAGTTTAATACGCCGGCCTTCCTGCAGGTTGCTTTCATGCGCGCCAATCTCCATCATATCACTCATCAGCGCATCTTCACCGGTGAACTCGCTGGTGCGCAGACCGCGGACAGCAAGCGCAAAGTCAACCACATGCTCCATTACCGCCACGCCATACCAGTCACGACTGTTGACTTTACCGCATTTGGCATGGGTCATGAGTGGACTGACATATTCGATGCGTCCGGCTGGGGTGTCGGCATGCATACCGGTCCAGACGTCGCCGGTGGTATCAATGAGAACGCGTGCTGTAGCCTGCCGCAGACCGGTATTTAGCAAACAGTCAATTGCCACTGCCCGTCCGCAAACGTCGCCGCCGCCGGCATAGCGTGAAACAGCAACTCCGCTCCCGCACGACCGGCCTGGATGGCGGCCACCACGCCAGCCGTGCCACCGACAACCACAATCACATCATACGATGATTTCATATTCGTTCTCCTTACTCAAGGAATTTTGGTAATGAAATTATAGACATCTCTTTGTTCGATTGCTCAAAAGGTTTCAAGGTGGTATACCACTGTGCTCCTGGCAGGCAGGCTCACTGTCAATTCTCTCACATTACTGGCGATAACTTCGCCGGTGAAAATCTCTATAATTCGTATTATGACCCGCGGGAAATACAAATGTTTCTCCCCTGCATTGCTGGTGTGAATAACCAGAAATTCTCCACTGGCGTAGAGGGCATCGTCGCTGTCGCTGTAGAGATGCACGCCGGCAAGCCGCGCCGCGAGCTTGTAGAGTGCTACCGTGGCCGCCGGCACGGCGGAGAGGATAATCCGGCCTTTGCCGCGCAGGATCGTACCCGCTGCCACTGCGCCATCAGTGTAATGCGCCAGCGAGGTGGCGTTCGGGTCATCTATGATGTATCGGAAGTGATGAGTGTGCGGATTGCCAATCTGCCTGTATTCCTGCGGGATTCCATATTCGTCAGCGATAGCATTATCCAGAGTCGCAGCCAACACAGCGGGTCCGTCTACCCGCACCTTCATGCCAAGTAAACGCTCCATGTTGTCCAGCGAGGCAGTCTCTCCGTCCACAATCCCGGCGGCGTAGAGAAACAGCGCAGTTGCTCCTGCTTCGACACGCCGGTGGATTTCGGCCCTTGTCGCCGGGTCGCAAAGGAAGGAGAAGGGAAAGATCAGCAGCTTGTAGTCGCTCAGATTCTGGTGAGTGAAATCTTCAGCCACAATTGCGTCATGTGGAGCGCCGAGACGTTGAATTTTCTCTATGTTGTCCTGTGTCATATCACTGAGGAGTTGCTGGTTCCCGCCGCTCCAGACGGTCTTCAGGGCGAGTTGATGGTCGGCGAGTCCGAAGTATTTCCACGAGCGGTTCTCGAACACCACGAGTGTCTCCGCCACGTTCGTGTGCGGCAGGTCGAGTAACGCCTGACCCACCTGCTGCTGGCGGCCGAGTTCCGCCAGCAGTTCTGGCCGGTCGAACCAGCCACCGGGCATGTCGAAGTACCAGATTCCCTGGCGCTGGCAGAGCAGCATGACGGCGAACTCGCGGCGCATCGAGGCGATTCCATCGGCCGTGGAGGCTTCGTTCCACGGGTCGTTAGCCGTCCCCGGGCGGATATCGGCTTCGCCGATGGCCAGTTTGCCGTGTAGCGTGTGGGGATGGTAGCCGGCGTTCATGTAGACGGAAACCCCGCCAGCCTTGCGATCGCAATACCCCAGGCAGCAGGTGATGAACCCCAGGGCCGGATGCTCCAACACGGGGCGGTTCTCACCGGGCATGGTCTGCACGCCGGAATAGGCTATGTTCATTGTGGCCATTCCGAATACACCATGGAAAAGAGATGGAAAAGTCTGTGCCTCATCACGGATGGAGCGCAAATCCGAAAATGGCATTTCCGTCGATGGCGCAATGCTGTCGAAGATAGTGGTTAGCACACGGGTGGGATGGTCGTTGTAGCAATCAAGAAAATCCTGGATCCAGCGCGATCGGGGTTGCGATGGGTCGCGGAAGCCACCGATGTCGCTGTGGGTTCGCTCCTCGATGCCGGGCAGCGGCGGGTTGGTAAAGTCCGCAACCGGGTCACCCCAGGCGTCGCGCAAGGCGTCAACCGACTCGTATTTCTTTTCCAGATACCGGCCGAACTCGCGTGTCACAGCAGGACAGATATCCATCACCAATCCCCAGTTGCCACCGGGGTTACCCCAGTTCCACTCAAAGCCGGCGCCGCAGATGACGGTGCCGATGATCCGTCCCGCCTCGGGGAGCGTGGCCAGATGTTCCATAATCTTCTTCATGGCCCCCGGCGCATAGGCGCGATAAGTTTCAGAAAAAAGTGAGATCTGGTCGAAGACCTGCACAGCCTCCGCATCGGAGGTGTCTCCCGGCCGGCGCGAGACGAGGATCTGTTCGTCCGTGGGCAGCGGTGGCGGTGGGATGATGACACGCAGGATGAAGTATGCCTCGGACAGCACCTCGACCAGGCGGCGCATCACGGTGTCGAAATTCCCGTAGTCGAAATTTCCGTCCGGTCCCCAACCAATCTCCGGCATGCACGGTTGAAAGATACGAAGGCCGGCATCATACACACGTCGCATCTGCTCGTAGACCACGTCATGCGCATAGTCGAAATCGGGCGTCTCCCGGGCCACATAATGTGTCCGGGCGAAGGCCATAATCAATGGTAGGTGGCGCTGACCGTTGATGGTCAGCGCCAGCGCGCCGTCAGTTTGTTCCAGGCGAACTTCAGGAAATGTAGTAATCGAATTCGTCATTTCTATTCGTTCCTAAATTTATTCTTCAACCCCTCAAGCACCTGTTTGTATACGCTTGTTTCTAAACCTGCTGTATGTGCCGGATTATAGACCACAGTGGGAAACTGTCCTGCGTGAAGCATCGCCACATGCTGGCGAATACGTTCATCAGACCAGTAGCACATGAAATATTTTTTCTTCAGTTCCGGTGTCATGGAGTTCCATATATCATAGTTAGGGCAGTATAATATTACTTCCCTGACAGGTATAAATGGCATTCCGGATTTCTTCAGAGTTTGCTCTTTCATCTGGAAATCACTATTACCCGGAAATCATGTTTTTTGAAATCTTTCAACTCTATAACACCGCCATCTGCCGTCAACTTTTCATCTGGTTTCTCCCAGTTTACTGCAGTGTAATTGGCCGGCAGACCAAGGCGCTTAACGTCCAGTGTTACCTTGCCAGTGCCGCCATTGCCATAATCACTCACCACTAACATGACTTTATCTTTACCAGCAAGTACCAGGAAGATGCCGTCGATCCCCTCGACCGTAGCCACCGGCTTCTCGTCCCAATAATGGTGGACGACACACTCCGACGTACCATAGCCCATGGCGAACATCGCCTTCAGTAACTTCCCATACAGACTGGAAACCTGCCAAACCTTTATTTCATGCGGGACACAGGCGGCAATCTGGGTACGGTTTACCCATTCGGTCTCTTCCTTTGTCCGGGTATCTTTGGTGCCGTCGAGGATCATAGGGACGCCGCCGTGGGTGAGCCCAAGAGAACAGGCGCGGATGTAGTCGCGGGTAAAACGATCCTGATAGTCAGTGTTGCCGTATTTCCATTCCCAATCCAGGTTGATTCCGGTCCATGAGAAGGCAGGGATCAACAGTGCATTGGTCATGTGAGGTATAGTAACGTTCTTCTTACCCATTTTGTGTAACATCACGGCGGTGCGTTTACACACCTCGCGCACCCGCCAGATGTCTGCTTCTGGCTGAACACCACCGATATCACGTGTATAAGCGGTGCCGGTAACCGGGTTGGCGTTGCCATAGATACATATATTGTCCCAATATACCGCTGCAAAACCATTTTCTATCAGTTTCTGGTAATTATATAGCAGGAAATCCACCCGGCTTGGCGGCAACGAAACCACAAAGTCAACCGCTCCACCATACCCGCCAGGCGGTGTACGATCAGAGAAAGAGGCTTTTCGCCATTCATCCTGGTAAATGAACCATTCGGGGTTGCGGTCGTTGTCGCCGCGCAGGTTGGTGTAAGGAATTATACCGGCAGTCTTTCCGCCGTTTGCCGACCAGTTGATTTCGGCTTTTTTGTCTGGATTCTTTGCCATGTAGGCGTCAAAGAAGGCGTTGTCACGCCCTTCGCCACGACCGCGCGCGGCAATCTTGCGGACAATCTCATAGTCGCCGCCGCGCGGCGCCACATTATACAAATCGGCACCCCAGTAGGAGCACATACCGAGAACCTGATAATCCTCCGGCACGCCGGAAGCAACACCCATTTGCCGCCAATTTTCTGGCATCGGTCGTGTTGGGGTAGCTTGTAAACCAAAAACAATTTTTCGCTCACGTCCCAGAACAGCAGGTACCTGTACCAGATTAACCACCAGTTCGAGAGTATCGCCGGTACGGCGCAATTCGAGAGCAGGAACCTGCTCCTTCGGGTCCAGTATCCAGTCTTTGTCATTGCCAGCAAACCAACATAGACCGCGTGATTCAGCACCCACCCAGATATATGGAAGGAAGGTACCAAGAATCTGACTGCGCGATGCCTTGTCACTACTCCACACCCGGCCTTCACCCGCGGGAACCTTACCGGCATAATTGAAACGTATGCCATCACCCACAGCATGCATCAAAGACATTTCCTTGTTCTTCAGAGGAATTACCAGTCGCATTGCGTCAATTTGCTTATCATCCATTGGTTCAACTGTTATAGTGACTTTTGCGCACCCGTCATATTCCATTGACATTTCTGTTTTTCCCTTAACCGCGGCACTCTTCCATTCGGCAATTTCTTCCACAACAGTCGGCTTATTTAGACCAATCTTTACCTTTCCACTTACAACTTCCGTTTTACCATCGCGAATAACTTCAATCCGCATCGGTCCGTTTAGCAATGGACGACCATCTGCATTCACCTGTTCCCACAGGCCATTTTCAGCTATAGTGTGCTCGCGCAGGATAGTTTTTATAACTTTCCCTTTAGTTTCCATTGCTGTGAATGGTGGAATGACAATGTCATCCTTGCCCAGGTTGTTATTTAGCCATGGGAAGTCAGAACGCATACCAAAGACTGTCGATTTAACTGGCTTTTCGGCCTGCTTGATTCCATCAAGATAAAGGCGCGCTTCATATATCCCATCTTTCAGATTCCTGATATTTTCCTGTCGTACCGGTACGGTAAATGATGCATCCGGTACCGCTGTTGCTGAATAGACTATCTGCCCACCATCTTTAGATGCGATTTCCAGACGTGCGGTCCTCACATCTTCGCGCCCCTTCATCCCGGCAAATTCTACTTTCCAGCGTGCCACCCGGGGTGTAGGATGGAACTCAAATCCAAACTGGACAGATTCTTCCGGCGATGCATCACCCATTGCTGCCCAACCATTGCCTTTGGGTTTAGTCTGCCATTTTACATCACGATGATAAAGTATTGTGCCGTCAGCACCGGTTACCAGCACCTCTGCCAGTGCCGGATAATTATCACCGGTGAAAAAATCCTTTCGGTATTCAAATCGCTTTGTTTCTCCCGGTTTTAACTCCGCCGGAGTTACCTGATAATACCGCGGCTGACTTTCTGCGTTGTAACCTAATTTTACAGTTACCGGCAACTGTCCGGTGCCGGGATTAGCAATATCAACGGCAACACAAATCCCTTTATCATCCTGAAAACCTACTTCGTTAACCACCGGCGCTTTATCCGCAAAGCGAACCAATGGCATCGTATCCGGCGCATCAAAAGCGATTACCCGTGGCGCCCAGCGCGACTGGTTCCAGTCGTATTTGAAATTGCGGCAGACGCGCATCGCCAGCGGTTGAGTAGGGTCCTTCACTTTAATACTGGTAAGGTCAATGGCGAACTCGGCTGACCACAGTCCATTCTCCACCTTATGCCCCTGTTCCATAGCCACACGCCAATAGGTACGGCCAATCTTCTCTATAGCATCAAACTCCTGGTCGTAAATCACCCCGGCACTATTAAGCATTATCTGGTAATACTCACCCGGGCCGCCGTTAGGAGCGTTGTGAAACCACAATTCAATGGAGTCATCAAATACGGTACCACCCTCATCTTTAGAGCCAATCGCGTTTTTAATCTTCGTCACCGCGCCAACGGTGGGATGAACGCCGGAACGTACCGCAATGTAAAGCTTTTTCTTATCACAACCGACCCAGAACTCACCTGGTCGCTGCTGAAGTTGGTCATTACCCTGGCCAACGAACTTCGACACGTGCAGTGTGTTCCATTCGCCGTCGCCAATCACGCCGTCAATCGTCGGTGCCTTGGTCATAAACGGAACCACTGCCGTCGGTTTCACCGAGGCGCGGTTCAGGTTTGCATCCTGTGCGCGCAGTATGCCTGTTAAAAACAGCGCAATTGCTGCAATCAGCAGAATTCTTCGATTAATTTGCATCGTAGTTCTCCATTTTAAAATGTATTTTATATCTATTGAGAGGCTTTTATCGATATTTGTAAAACCTATTTTTAAAAACCACAGATTACGTTTAACATTTTTTAATCGTAAATATGGGATTGATACCGAGTGGCGAAGCCATGATGGTGTCCCTTGGATTTTAAAACAGGATTTTACTTGACCCGCGCATTAGGGTACGGATTTCAATGGTTGTGACCAAACAATAATGGCATCAGTTTTCTCAAGAGCGGTTACCAGATCTACCCGTAATTTACGGTCACAGTTTTTACCATATTCAATGGAAATCCGCCGGTCTGTAAAAGGCTTACCCTTAATCATGATGGATAATGACTTTAATAACTCTGTGGTATCTTTATATTCTTTATCATTCATAGCAATTTTCCCATCATTTTTTAAGATTATTTTCATCTGTGTAGTTTCGGCGGCAGCGCGGTAAATGGTCGGCACCACATCTGACGGACCATACCAGCCGTGGTGCATGAGCAGATCGCCACGTTGTACCGCCGCGGTGTAAGTAACAACCGCCTTCTTTATGTGTGTCTCAGCGTCCCCGTTCATGGCGATGGCCGAGAATGATTCAGGATACAACGCGATAACATCCGCCGGCGTGGCACCATCATGTGGTGGTTGCCGGTATGGAGCTGTGGATGCCCAATATTGGGTATATTCGTGTTCGGGGATCAGCAACACATCTGGATGGCGACGACAAAGTTCTTCCCAGTCCGCCGCTTTAATTATTGCCGGACCCCAGTTATGTGTAGTGTCATAACCGCCAGCGGCATTCAGTCCGCGTTTCTCACGGGAGCGATTGAAATAGTTGGTATCAATGTAAAATAATGTCGCTCCCCAGCGCTTCTTGCAATACTTTATTTTTTCGTCAAGACGCTCAATGGGAGACCGTTTGATATCAGTCAACGATGTCTTTGTTTTCAGTCCCAATTCGCCATACGCCCAGAACTCCAGTCCGAAGGATTTGATGTTAAATGTGTCCCAAGTCTCATGATACGGCATCTCGGCGAAGAACTTGTGAGGACGGTACTGTTCGATTTCCGCGTCCGGTACTGCTTTTGGGTAAATCTGTGTTGGTCGTATACACATACCGACCCTTAGTCCCGCGTCACGCAGTTTATTAAAGAATGCATCTGCCTGTGCCTCCATCTCGGGAGCGGTATATTTCATAATACGCGGGTCGCCATAATATACACAGCCAGGGTACTGCTTACCTTCCAAATCCCACACAATCACTCCCTGTGATCCGGCTTTATCGGCCACTGTAATCAATTGATCGGCATAACTCATAATCCACTTATTGAAAATCTCTTTGCCTTCCGGGGTATCGATATTGGCGCCGTTGCCACGTAGACCCCACCAGCCACGAGGATTACCCTTACCCCAGTCCGTTTCCGCTGATAACTGTGCCATCGCAATCGGGCGCCGGTCACGCCAGTGAAGACGCAACGGGTTAGCTTTTACAAACGCGTCACATAAATCAGGAGAAATAGCCTGGGCGGAAAGCCCCGCCGGCCCGAAGCGTAATGCCACTTCAATAATCTCAGCAGCGCCGGGTTTAATCGGACGTACATTCCATACGCCGTCATACACCTCGGGTGCCTGTTCATTACCGATTGTCACCTTTAACGTGGCTGAACCTGGCTGGCGCGAATCCCACTGCAATGATATAGGTTTGTTTGCCTGCGGTGTACCGGCGACAACCAGCGGTTCGCGAGGTAAATGTATCTGTAATTTACATATCACGCAGGTACCTTCTGTTATCTTATCTAATGGTTTGACAGCTTTTCCTGTTTCCATCAGGTGTTCGTCAACAGCTTTTGTATAACATTTATTGCAAAGAGTTTTAATCTCCTCATCTCCATATTCATCCGGGAATGCAGCGCGCTGTAATTTGATAACTTCCGGATCAATATCAGAAAAAATCGGAGCGCCAAGATTATTATTTCCCTGCCATAATTTAGCGCCTTTCGGCACCTTCAACGTCAGCAGGTCAAATACTACCTGTTCAATAACCTGTTTTGATTTATTCTGTATTTCTATACGAATATCTGCCTTACCGGTAGATACAGTATAATTTACATTCATTTGTCCCCAGTCAAAAATCTGAGTTAACTGGTTCAAATTAGCATTAAAATTAGTGGCGCGAGTTTCAACAGAAGCATCTGTAAAATTGCGGTCATCTTTCACATACGGATCAGCCATTTCGTATGGATTGCGGTAACTATCCGCCATTCGCACCCGGGATACCCGCACTATGCCATTTACCAATTGATTTGTATCACCAACTTTCAACTCCTGTAACCCATTAGCGTCATATGATGTGGTAACAGGCAGTGGTGTTGGCGTATTTGAACACCATCCATGCCAGATAATTACCACTGACAGGATAATTAAGAAACTCAATCGTCGGCGTGAATTTTTATTAATCATTTTTATACCTTTATAACTGTCTGAATCTTATTAATAACCATGTTTTGTTAGCGCTAACTTATATTTTACTATTTTGTTTTCGCGTTGTTAATAGTTGTTTACTAAAGTTTAGTTGTTTTTATCCAAATTATTTGAATATGTCATGTATTACAATAATACGAGGAAAGGGTGGCTGGAAAATAATTTTTGAGTATCTGATTCTGCCACCCCCGGTGTTTTTCAGTCTGTACAGAGAAGATATCTCTGAATGTTAGATAAATTATGGGAACTGATAACGCACAACGACAATACCCGAACCGCCGGCAGCGCCGTTTACATTGGTGGGATATTGCGAAGCACCTCCGCCACCACCGCCGGTATTTGATGTCCCTGCGGTTGGTGGAGTAGCACCAGAACCACCGGTACCACCGCCGCCAGTGGCTGTGCCGCCAGCCGCTCCGCTTTGAGAGCCACCGCCTCCACCGCCGCCATAACTCTTCGACATTCCGGAGATATCTGTGGTATATCCAGCACCACCAGCACCACCTGGATTCCCGGTAGCGGTGATTCCGGCACCACCAGCTCCGCCTCCACCGCCAGCACCGGCCTGACCGGAAGCATATCCATTCCCACCTGCATAGCCAAATCCTCCGGATGCCGAACCGGGTTGCGTCGCGGTTGCACCAGCCTGATTACGTCCATGACCACCGCCTCCACAGCCACCAGTGGAAGGGCCGCGCACATTTACAAAGCCGCCATACCCACCGCCAAGAGCCGTAAGAGTAGCAAAGATTGAATTACCACCATTAGTAGTAGAAAAACCACCGTTACCTCCAGCGCCAATGGTTACAGTGATGGCTCCGGCGGTTACGGCTAATCCTGCTTTATATACGACTCCGCCGCCACCGCCACCACCGCCGCCGCCGCCGCCATTATCACCTGTTCCTCCGCCGCCACCACCGGCGACCACCAGCACATCAATATTACCGCCTTTCGTCACGGTGAAAGTGCCACTATTTAGAAAAGTATGAATCCGGTAGTTGCCGACATCAGTCATAGTACCGCCCGAAGCGATAACCGGATTGCTGGCGGCATTCGATACATGACCATCAACATAACTTTGGATAAAATAGCCAGAATGCCTCATCGTACGAAAACCGCTTGTGTCTCCATCGCCGGTAAGCCAAACTGTAGTTGGATCGGGAATGGTATCTTTATCCCCGATTGACTTCCCGGCGATGGAGATATTATAGAAATAGGCTACAGGCACTTGTTTACCTGCGGTTGGACACTGTAATATGCCATTATCTGCGTTGATATCTTGCCAGATGGTGGCGGACCCGGGTAGAGTCTCTTCATGGTCTTGCGCATACATCTGTATGCCGGCTGCGAGCTGCCTTTGATTGTTAAGGCAAGTAGTCTGCCGTGCTTTTTCACGCGCGCGGGCAAATACCGGGAAGAGAATTGCGGCGAGGATGGCAATAATGGCTATCACGACCAACAATTCGATGAGGGTGAAACCTTTTTGCTTAGTTTTCATAGCTTTATCTCCTTTACAAATTACAAGAATATTCTTGTAAATATTCATTAGCGTTGCACAAACAACGCTAATGAATATCTTGTATATATCATCTAACCCCTACAGCAGATCTGTCAAGTCAAAATCGGTGAAATAAGATGAAATATCATTTTTTTAGTATGCTTCTTTCGTAATTCAGGAAGCTTACTGGTTACAGTTACGGCCGCGGGAAACTCACTGACAGCATGGCCTCGATATCCAGCGGGTCTACACCGAACTGTTTCCGCTGGGCCTCACGCGTTAGGGCATCGCTTTCCAGGTCACCTTCGATGGGCAGTTTAATGCGTCTCCCTTCTTGTAAATTGCTTTCATGCGCGCCTATTTCCATCATGTCGCTCATTAACGCGTCTTCACCGGTGAACTCGCTGGTGCGCAGGCCGCGGACAGCAAGCGCAAAGTCAACCACATGCTCCATTACCGCAACGCCATACCAGTCGCGGCTGTTGACTTTGCCGCATTTGGCGTGGGTCATGAGTGGATTGACATACTCGATACGACCGGTTGGGGTCTCGGCATGCATACCTGTCCAGACGTCGCCGGTGGTATCATGCACAACTGGTGTAACCACATCGGCATAGCCGCCGCCCCAAAGATTTCCTGCCGCTTCCTGAGCCGGAGCCAGTTTATCATCTGATACGTAGCGCAGTTCGGTCTGTTCATTACCCCAGTGAACGCCTGGCGCGCGGTGTACCAATGTGCCGCGTTCTCCCTGGAACTCGGTGTAACCCGGCCGCGGATGGCGTCCCAAATGTCCCTTGACGTGCCCGCTGCCCACATCCATCACCATCATATCATTCGAAAAATGGAAGAAACGGGCTTTTAGCGTTTCAACATCATGGCGGCGTTGCGGCATTGAGTAGAACGCCGGATGCGTCATGTCGTGGTCAATGCTTTGTACCCATTCCGGATGACATTGAGCAAAGGCAATCCAGCGTGAATTATTATGGTAACCAGTGTGGTCAGCGTAACTTACTATCCTTCCAATACGTCCCAGATAATTGCAGTCTCGCACTGTCTGGGCAAATCGGTCGATGGGCATGCGGAAGAAATTCTCCGCCACGCGCACAATTACATTGTTATCCTTGGCGACAGAAATCATCTCTTTTGCCTGACAAACCATACTCGCCCATGTAGTCTCGGTGTGGTTGGGAATACCGTTAGATGAAAGAAAAACAGAGATTGAGTGATGCGAAGGTATAGGTGTAACTACCAGGGCCGCCTCCATAGGTCGGTCTACAACCAGTTTGCGAATGTCGGAGTAATAGGGCACGCCAAGGGTTTCCGCCAGTTTCTGACCATTTTCGGCTACCGGGTCGCAGACCGCCACCGGCACACACCAGGGCTTAAGTGACTCCCAAATTGGCTGATAAATGGTCTGGGACCGGGTACCGGCGCCAATTATTGCAATGCGCAAAGGCTCATCAGGTATAGGTAATGTTGACATAATTTCTCCTTCTATCTTACCGGTTGCATGCCAATAGCACGCAAACCATCGCGAAGATTTTGTATATCATTTTCAGACAATGGACGAACCGGCCGCCGGAAAACAGGTGATGAAAATTTTCCCAATAGCCATCGCGCAACCTTCATACGCTGATGAGCACTGCCGGACGGTTCACCAAAATTATAAATTAGCCGCGCAAGCGGATCTTCTGTCTGTTGTGCTTTGCGCGCCTGCGCCAAATCACCTTCCAACGCCGCATGGGTCAACTCAATTATTAATTCCGGCGCGAAACCGGCAAAGCCAACCAATGCGCCGTCTGCCCCTTCCAGCAAAGTCGGCAACAAAAACTCGTCATGACAGGTTATTATTGAAACGTGAGGGGCGGCTTCTTTAAGTTTTTCATAATCATATCGCCAGCGAGACATATCACGGGTACCCATTTTTATGGTAACAACTTGCGGAATTTTCACCATTTCCAACATCTCAGCCAGAGTATAACCCGCTTTAGTCCAGGACGGATACTGATGAATGATGATATTTATACCCGCGCCAACGGCCACATCCTCAATAAAACCAATAGCACTGGACGATGACCGTCCAAAACGCAGCCATTCATGCGGCGGCATCAACAGAATAGCGTCAGCACCGGCTTCTTTAGCTGCCAACGCGTCGTCAATAGCTTCCAGACTGCCCTCGGCAGCAACACCGGAAACAACTTTGCAGCGACCGCGCACAGATTCGGCAACAATACGTGTAACCTGTGCCCGTTCGCGGTGACGCAACGCCATAATCTCACCGGTGTGGCCGTTACAGGTCAGACCTTTCATGCCCGGTATGGCGGCCAGTTCGTCAATATAAACGCGTAAACCTTCTTCATCAATAGACTCGTCCTCATGAAAAGGACATAATGTGGCGGCAAAGACGCCCATCCACGGGTGGGTGTGCCAGGTCATAATATTTCTC
Source organism: uncultured bacterium (assembly GCA_964573385.1). GTDB lineage: Bacteria > Armatimonadota > Hebobacteria > CAIYQO01 > CAIYQO01 > JBAXQQ01. The sequence goes on along the minus strand of CAZNLA010000051.1, from coordinate 3,667 downwards.
CTTTACAGTTTATTAATTCTGCCAATGGAATTAGCGTTTCTTTGCATTGTGGCGGCATATCTTCACTAATTCCCATAATTACACGGTTACTCTGTTTGCATTCTGCTAAAATATCTTCTACACGCTTTAATACAGCATCCACACCTTTTAAATGTATTGATGATGGAAAATTAAGAATCAAGGTCTTATCCGGCCATGCCTGCAACGCTTCTGTGATGCTGTAATTACAATCCGGCGGTGGTGTGAATGATTCAATAAAGTCCAGTGATGTCATTTTAATAAATGGCGCAAGCAAACGATTTTCACCATCCAGATGCGCGCCAACATATTTACCATGTTTATGCAAAATATTACAGCCGGATTTAATATATGGCAGATAATATTCTTCATAACGGTTGCCGCCTATGACATTTATTTCAGTATTGCCATCAATCACGCAATATTGTGCCGGTGAATCTGCCAATATCGAAATTTTCTTCTCCCGGTCATCTGCCATTACATTGCACAAACTAATTATTTCGTCATTATTATCCATCCATGCAAATGAAAAAGCTTCAATACCCATTAATTCATATATTACTTCGTGCATGGGTGAGTGAATTGTTGCCGGTCTGGCAAATGATTGTCCCGGATACATACCATCATCTTTTAGAAAAGCATCATAAGTTGGCGCATATTGTCGGGATGCTATTAATAATTCCAGCGCGGTGAAGTCTTCCGGGCTTTTATATAAATATTCTTCCTGCCAGGATATCCCGGCAAGGTGAAGATAAACCTCTGACAAGTCACCGGCGGATGTATGATATGTGGTACGGGTTCGCTGTTGACCGTCGATACCTGTAAAATGATTATATTCAACATTAATGTCAGTAAAATAAGATTTCCATACACTGCTTTTTACCACGACACAAACTTCATTCTTCAGCAACTGGTCATTCAACTCACCACCGGGCATTTTATTATTCCAAATGACAAATGGAATTTTATCAGGGATATCACCGGCGATAACAGCAAATACCCGTTCACGAGGTGTCATCATATTAATTCCTCCGTTAATTCCACTTCATACACCTGGCTATACCCGGTGTAGTCAGAGGTGTAAATTACATGTCTGCCATCCGGACTGAATGATGGGTGCGGGTGGGTATGTTGCGGTGCATATACGGTCCATTTTCCGTGTTTGTAATCATCATCATCGTAGGGACAATGGTCTGTTTGCCAATGCGCGCCGAGATTCCAGGCTTCGGGATAACACAATGTTGCTGTTGATTCTGCCCCTGTGGTAGAAAATAGCTGAAGGCCAATATCAGGATAAGTAGTATCAGCAATAATAGCGGTTCCCTGCCGGTTGCTGATGGCATGCCAGGCATTAAAATCGCATAATTGACGTTTTGCGCCGTTATCAATATTAACGGAAAACATACCGTGTGGCCAATTAATAACTGATAATTCCCTGGTTCCCGGTATCCATGCCTCATGTACAAACCATTGGTTTCCGTTGCGGGGGCATGGCTGACGATGCCCTGTACCATCACGGTTAATAACCCACACGCGGTTATGATACGGTCCACCGTAATGGAGTATAGACGAATCATCAGGATGAAACTCCGGATGACAGATGGAATCGCGTTCCAGAATGATGTCATGTGTCCCGGTTTTGGTATCGATGATTACAAGCCGCGATACCTTTCCAATCTTCATCGGAACTGCCCACCAGTTATCATCATAACTCACCGCGGTGGTACCCATCGCTGCTGCCACCATGCCAGGCTCGCGCAATTCTGCTGTTCCGAAGTTCAGCAATTCCTCAGTCCGGAAAGTAACTGTATCCACCCGCCAGGCGCCGTTGCCGGCAGTGAAATAGACATAGCGACCATCGCGTGAAGGAGTTACCGACCATTCGGCAATGTCTGGCATATCTGTTAACTGTGTCAATATACCGGACTGACGTTCAATAGCAAATATTTGAGGATTGCCGGTCCGGTGTGAAACAATATAAATCTTTATCATAGCATCGTCATACGCTGGTATTAAAAAAAACGGGTGATGATTTATCGACATATGTGATGTTAACTGTCGTATTGTCGCACCTGTTTTATAATCTATCCATTTTCTTCCCTCTGCCGGAAAAATAGTACCAATAGCCATATTTATTTCACCTCACTAATATTTTTCACAGATTCGCCTTTTATTAAAGTGGGGGAAAGAAGTAACACGTTTTCTACAGCATCATTGTTATCAATACGCCACAATAACAATTCAACGGATCTGCATCCAATTTCTTCCGCGTGGATATCATAGGTTGCCAATCCCGGGTGTAAACCGGCGATTAACGCACTTTCATTATTAACTGAAATTATTGATATTTCATCACCAATACGCACTCCTCTAATCGCCATAGCCCTATAAACCTGAACAGCAATACTGTCCGCCGGAACAAATATTGCGGTAGAACGCTGTCGTTGAGAAAGAAATTTATCAACTAACTGTAATATATCCTGAATATTTGCTACCGGTGGACATGGGAAAGAAGGTGATGGTGTATGACTTTCAAAAATATCAACAATCGCTTTATTATTTCGTGCCGTCTGTACAAACGCAATACATCGACGAGAAAAAATAAGATGACCGGGATCAGGATTAATCACCGCAACTCTTTGGTGACCATTCGCAAGCAGATTGTTTGCTGCCATTAACCCGATACTATAATCATCAATACCACAAACATCACCGTTAAACCCAGGCGGACATCCAGTAAGCCAGACATGTGGTATGCCGGAAAGAAAACTGTTAATTGATGCCGGCCATTGAATATCACCACTGCGTAAAACTGCTTTTATAATTACAGCATCAACCCCACGGGAAGTTATAATTGCCGGAAGATTTTCCGGGTAAGGTATATCAATTATTGAAAGGGTAATATTATGATTGGATAACGCGTTATGTACGCCATGTAACAAGCGACCTATAACGGGCAATGTAGCAAGGGACTGGTCCATACCCAGGGTAACGATACCCACATGTTTTACCTGTTTATGTACGGAACGGTTTCGTAATGGTTTGTAACCTATTTCACTCACCACTTTTAATACACGTTTGCGGATATCATCCTGTACAGTAGGGTGATTGTTTAAAACGCGGGAAACAGTACCAATAGCTACCCCGGCACGCTCAGCGATATCTTTAATCGTATACATGGTTTTAGATTACGACGCAGTTGCCGGGCTGTCAATGATATTCAGTGAAATAAGATGAAATAAGCTGTTAAAATTTAATAAAAAATAGATGATAGCAAAACTTGTCTGAATTGTAGGGAATGCTAATCGCCGTCAGAAATGGTGGGGACATTTGTGGGCAAATAGGTATTATTCTGTTGATCTGTTATTAACCCCATAATATTCTACATATCTGATTTCGATTGTTTATTAACGTTCATTAATTCCTATGACAGTCAATTCCATAGCCCACGGCAACGCCGCTCACCCTTATACACATTTTATAGATTTATCTTTGACCCCGGATGGGGTCAGATATATATAGTATTGAATATAGCAAAAGCTAATCGACCCCAGAGTGGGTCGGATATAATTTCCTGCAATTTTTCATTTTTGGATAGATGGTCACTGCCACCTTACATCCGACCCACTCTGGGGTCGTAATCTATATT
>CAZNLA010000050.1:0-17953 GCA_964573385.1 uncultured bacterium | reverse complement strand
ATGTAGCAATATGGCCAGGTGGACCGACTAATTGTTTTGGCATAACGTGGAAAGCAAAGATAGCGGTTCCTACGACTGGTACATACAATTTTTATGGTCAGGCTGATGACTGTGCTTACTTGAAAATTACTGACACAATAACAAAGGTACAAACCACTGTTTACAGTTTTACAACTAATACAGCGGTTAATGGTGACATTCTATTATATAATGATCGACTTTATGATTTTGAACAGTTTTATGGTGAGTTTTACGGCGCGACCACAGCTTCATATAAATGGACACCACCGTCTGGAACTCAATCGCGAATTCCAAACTCAATATTCTATATTGTAACGGATATATATGGTTTGTAAATTTATGATAACTCTTGACGTAATATAAATAAATTCTGTAAAATATTGCCAACAGAGATCAAGCGGCCGTGACATAATGCGGTGCAGCCGGGCCAGTTGATGGCAGCGGGATGATTAATATTCTTTCCCCGTGGGACTGATACTTTTAGTGAGGCTTTAAAAGCTGAACGGAAAAGCGATGTTCTGCGGGGTTTTCTATACCCTGCGGGCAAAAATTCCGCAGGTTTTTTATTGCCTCCGTTAATAGGAGCAAAAATGTCAGCAAGCGCGCAGAAGTCATCAGTTGCAGTATTATCTGTGTTATCAAATTCATTATTAGTGACGGGTAAATTAATAATTGGATTGATGATTGGTTCGGTTTCCGTAATATCTGAGGCAATTCATTCGGGTGTAGACCTGTTGGCCGCGGTTATTGCTTTGATAGCGGTGAAGAACTCGGATAAACCGGCAGATGAGGAACACCCTTTTGGCCATGGCAAGTTTGAAAATGTATCCGGCACAATTGAGGCATTGCTGATTTTTGTAGCCGCCGCGTGGATTATAAGCGAAGCAGTTAATAAATTACGGCATAATGAACAGGTGGAGTTTCCGTTGTTAGGTATTATCATTATGTTCGTTTCCGCGATAGTTAACATAATTATCTCCAGAAGACTTTTTAAAGTTGGCACAGCGACAGATTCGCAGGCATTGCTGGCAGACGCGTGGCATCTGCGCACTGACGTATGGACATCTTTTGGGGTAATGGCAGGTTTGGTAATAATATTCGTTGTCAGATTGTTTGATAAGACACTAAATATCGACTGGGTAGACCCGGTTGCGGCAATTATCGTTGCGATCTTCATTATTAAAGCAGCATGGGAATTAACGGTACAGGCAGGCCGTGATTTACTTGATGTAAGTTTGCCCAAAGATGAAGAAGATTGGATAAGGAATTTTGTTTTAAACTCAAATGATAATATTTATGGCATGCATAAATTACGCACCCGCAAGGCAGGGGCTACCCGGTTTATAGAGTTTCATCTCACTATAAAAGAAGAATTAAATGTCGCGGAATCGCATGAAATTGCTGATGATATAATTTTTGGTATTCGCGAGAAGTTTGGATTGGCAGAAGTTCATATTCATGTTGAACCTTGCAATGCTTCACGTTGCACCACAGACTGCGAAAAGGTATGTCGCCGAAATGATAAAGATGAGTTTAAACAGGTGACTAATTGAGCGATTGGCGATTTTTACCAGCTATAAATAACCATGGGTATATGCATATGGCGACAGATATCGCATTATTGGAAGCGGTGCAAAGTGGCGCGTCTTTGCCAGTATTGCGGTTTTATCGCTGGAAACCATCATGTGTTACACTGGGTAAGTTCCAACCGGTGGAGAATAATGTAAATGTCGGGTATTGCCGGGACAATGGTATTGAAATTACCAAACGTCCAACAGGAGGCAGGGCGATTTATCATGATGACGAAGTAACCTTCAGCATAATTATAGCGGAGAAAGATTTACCCGGTTCCGGCAGCAATGTTATGGATAGTTATCGCGTTTTAGGCGCGGCGATGGTAAGGGGCATACAAAAATTAGGATTGACCGCAGAACTGGTGGATATTCACGCGGTTAGTTTATCAGAATCCGCGTCAGTATCAACCACCGCTAATCCGGCATGTTTTGCTGCCCGCGCAAGATGCGATTTAATGGTGAATGGAGCAAAAATAATCGGCAGTGCGCAAATGCGTCGTGATGGCGTAATATTACAACAAAATTCCTTGCCATTAAATATTAATTTCCCCATATGGAACGAAGTGTTTTACCGTTCTGACTGGGAAAAAGTTGCCGCCGGAAAAGCGATATCATTGAATGAAGCCGCCGGAAGAAAAATAGCAGAAAGTGAAGTAATATCGGCATTAATGAGTGGTTTTGCTGAAGAATTGGGTATAAGATTGATTAGCAGTGAATTATCAGACGAAGAGATAAAACGTGCTGATGAATTAGTTGATGGACTTAAGATTTTACCGGAATGTTAAAAATGGTCGCTGAGTTTGTTGAAGTTACCTTAAGCGACAGTAAAGATATTAATAAAGGGGAAAGATATGCCGGCACAACAATTGCGTGGCGCGATAATTGCCAAAGAGATTAATGAATCGTTGACAGCAGAAATAACGTTGCTGATTGAGCGTGGGATAACACCGCGACTTGTTAGCGTGCAGGCAGGTGTTGATGAATCATCGCGGATATATCGTGAACAGCAAGCCAAAAAAGCGGCAGCCATTGGAATATCATATCTAATGGTTGATTTTGATGATAGTTGCACTGAAAATGATGTGGCAGAAGCAATACAGAAGTTGAATAATGATCCTGAAATTAATGGGATAATTCTGCAAACCCCATTACCGCGGGGAATGAATTTGGACGCCATGCAGAATTTAATTGACCCGCTTAAAGATGTTGATGGCGTGACTGCGGTTAATTTGGGTGCAGTTATGACCGGCAGACCGGGTTTATATCCATCTACTGCTCTCAGCGCGTTTGAATTGGTCAAGGCTTCCGGAGTATCATTAAAAGGAAAAGAAGCGGTAATTATAGGCAGAAGCGCGATAGTAAGCAAGCCTGTTGCCATGATGCTGGTTAATGAACGCGCCACTATCACCATGTGCCATACCGGTACACAGGCGGCAGGGAAATTAGAATATCATGTCAATCGTGCTGAGATATTGGTGGTCGCAACAGGACAACCGGCTTTAATACCCGGCGAATGGGTGCGCGATGGCGCGGTTGTTATTGATGTCGGTATAAATTATATTAACGATAAAATTGTCGGTGATGTTGTATATGAACCGGCAGCAGAACGCGCGGCATTTATAACTCCGGTACCGGGTGGAGTTGGTCCATTAACCGTAACCATGCTGATGTCAAATACTGTAAAGGCAGCTAAAATGCAGGCTGGTATTGTATAAATGATTCCTGTTGTGGTAATTGTCGGGCCTACCGGGTCGGGTAAAACAGATACTGCTGTTGAGTTAGCTTTGCGGATAAATGGTGAAATTGTCAGCGCCGATTCTATGCAGATATATCGGGGCATGGATATCGCAACCGCAAAACCAACAGCAAGTCAACGTCGCGGCATACCACATTATATGTTTGATGTAGCCAACCCGGATGATGATTTTACAGTTACTGATTATGTGGAACAGGCGGACGCGGCAATTGCGGATATTTACCAACGGAATAAGATACCCATTATTGTCGGTGGTACAGGATTTTATATACATTCGTTAATTGACAGATACTCATTTCCACCGCGGTCTGATAACTATGATTTTCGTGATAAAATGAAGATAGTTGCAGATTCTGAAGGGAATATTGCTTTGCATGACAGACTGCGCGCGGTAGATCCTGAATCGGCGGAAAGATTGCATGCCAATGATACCTTCAGGGTAATCAGGGCATTAGAGGTTTTTCACCTGACAGGCCGGCCTTTGTCGTCTTTTAATCAGAAAAATAATGGTATAAATATTTATAAACCGCAATTTTTCGGGTTAAAGATGGAAAAAGATATATTGTATGCCTTGTTAGAGAAACGTGTTTATGCGTTGCTGGCATCCGGTGCGTATATGGAAGTTCGCCGAATGCATAATTCCGGATATTCACATGATTTGACATCTATGAAAGGTATTGCATACCGACAATTTTGCGGTTATATTCGTGGTGAATATTCATACCAGAAAGCCGTGGAATTAATAATTCGCGACACCAGACGCTACGCAAAAAGACAGTTTACATGGTTTAATCCGGACGAAAGGATTCATTGGATTGATATTTTAGAATGTGGTGGATCAGAAAATGCGGCAATAAAAATTTATGAAAAATTGCGGAATTTGAATGAATTTACCTTAAATAATGAAAAAATATCAGAATAAGTTGATATTAATCTGAAATTGTATAGTTTAATTATTGACGAATCGCTATACGTCGTGATTTAATTGTAGGGTATTATTTATTCACCAGTTGAAAATATTCTGTAATACGGTAGAATAGGTAAATTTTATATGGGTAGTTCCAGAGTTTCAGAAGCGCAGGGTTACCAGCGTTTTTTAACAGTAATAATTTTAATGGTTACTGATGCCATCGTTTTATGCGCGGCATTATTAATTTCATTTATGTTAAGGTTTGATGGAAGCGAGTTATATAAGCAATTCCATCAGTATCGTGTAGAAGTAACAAATTACTCCTTATGGGTTACTCTTGCCTTAATGATTGTTACTTTCAATATCTTCCGCTTATACCGTTATGCCTGGCGCTTCGCCAGTTTGGATATGTTAGGTAGTATTGTAATCGCCAATGTAATTTGTACCGCGGAATTGTTGTTAGTTCAAACTATTTTTGAACATCCTATTTTCCCACGTAGTATATATTTTATCTTCGCTGTAATCAGTATTGCATTTATTGGTGCTGAAAGAATATTTTTAAGGCTTATGAATATTTGGCAGGCTAAAAATATTAATTTACTTACCTCAATGTTATCATCATCCGAACAAAAAAGAGTGGTTATTCTGGGTGGTGGTTCTGAAGGCGCAAGACTGTTGAATGCCCTGCGTGAAGATATTCATATCCCATACCGCATAATTGGTTTTTTAGATGACTTACCGCATAGGAAAGGTTTATATATACGTGGTGTGCGGGTGTTGGGCCCATTAAATAACCTGTATAAATTATTGGAAGAAAATGTAATTGATGAGGTATTTATAGTATTATCAAATACCAATTCCCCACAAATACGCGATTTAGTTATGGCATGTCGTCGGCAAAAAGTATCAGTAATGACAATTCCGGCAATTACTGATGTACTTAACAGAAAAGTAAAAGCAAGGTTAGAAGAGATAAGTGTCGAAGATTTATTAAGACGACCACCAGTACAAATAAATATGAAATCAATCGGCAATTTCATTCATAATAAACGGGTGTTAATTACCGGTGCCGGTGGATCCATCGGGTCAGAAATTTGTCGTCAGATTATCGCTAATGAGCCTTCACAAATAATTCTGTTAGGACATGGTGAAAATTCAATTCATATAATTTACCATGAATTAATTCAGAAATTCCCCGCGATGTCCGGACGAATAAGTCAGGTTATTTGTAATATTACTGACGCGGTACGGGTGAACCAGGTTTTTCGTCAATTTAAGCCACAAATTGTATACCACGCCGCCGCGCATAAACATGTGCCCATTATGGAAGCAAATGTAATAGAAGCGGTGCATAATAATATTTTCGGTACAGACAATATAGCCACTGCCTGTGGTAGGTATGAAGTTGAGGCGATGCTACTTATCAGCACGGATAAAGCCGTTAACCCGACAAGTATTATGGGTTCCACAAAATGGTTATGTGAAGAAGTATTGCGTTCATTATCAGTTGTTTATCCAAAAACCCAATATATAACAGTGCGATTTGGTAATGTGTTGGGCAGTCGTGGTTCTGTAATACCGTTATTCCGCGATCAGATTCGCCGTGGCGGACCGGTAACAGTTACTCATCCGGAGATGACACGGTATTTCATGACAATCCCGGAGGCGGTTCAGTTAGTATTACAGGCCAGTGCTATTGGCAATACTGGTGAATTATTCCTGCTGGATATGGGACAACCGGTGAAAATAATTGATCTTGCCCGCGATATGATAAAACTTTCCGGTTTTGAACCGGAGATAGATATTCCAATAGTATATACCGGTTTGCGTCCGGGTGAAAAGATTTACGAAGAACTAACTTCACATGATGCGGTGGTAGAAACTGCTGCCTGTGAAAGATTATTCATTGTCAGAAGAAAACAAAACTTCTCCCCATTGGAATTGCGGTCAATTATTAATGACTTCGCGGATTTGGTGGAAAGTGGCGATAATCGCGGTGTTATCGCAACAATGGAAAGGGTTGTACCGTCGTTTATTAAACGTTATGAAATGCAGGACACATACCGCCTGAAAACGCAGGAAATAGACAGCATTGAAACACCGTTGAATTAAGACTTAATGTCCTTCGACAATCTCAGTAATCGGTCAGCAAGTCTGTCGAAGCGATCTCTTTTATTGCGGATTTCTCTTTGGAACCAACAGTTCTGTTTATTTCAGCATTACCATGGTGACACCACCGCCACCTTCATTAGATTCGCCGGTGCGTATAGATTTTACTAACGGTGAATGGTTTAGTATATCACGTACCATTTTTCGTAATATGCCGGACCCAAAACCATGGACTATTCTCACCTCGCGCATACGGCTATCATAAGCATTTGTGAGATATTCTGTTAACCTGTTTTCCGCTTCTTCCGCACGCAAACCAACCAAATTAATTTCTATATCTAAAACCGGGCCTTTATCCATTATTGGGGTAGGAGGGGCAGTTTTTGGCGCAGACAGCACCAGGTCGTTGACTGCCGCTTTTACCTTCATAATCCCTACCTGAATGGTAATTTCTTCTTTGCCCACGCCATCCTGCAATGCTATGCCTTTATGTCCCAGGGATATTACCAATACGTTTTGTCCGGCTTTTACCCGGGTTAACCTTGGCAGGTCAGTGGCGGCACTTTTATCTTCGTCTTCACCCGGCAATTGCGATATCATATCGTCTAGTTCGCGTAACACCTCGCGGCTTTTTTTACGTAATTCTGTCTGCATTCCCGGTTTTGTGTCGCGGGTATCTTTAATTGCTAATCGCAATTCTTCCAGCAGATGATTAACTTCTGACCGTGCTTTATCAAGTGTTTCACGTGCCTGACTTCGCACCTTGCCAATTGCTGATGTGCGTTTGCTATCTAATTCTTCTAATTCTTTTTTATATTTTTCCGCCAGTTTTTCCGCTTCTTTTCTTTTTATTGCCGCTGCGGTTCTTTCACGATCAAGGGCACGTCTGGCACCTTCTGCCTGTTTCAGCACCTCTTCAATCTCTAATGCTGATGTCCCCGCAGTTTCCTTCGCCTTTGCGATAATATCTTTGGGTAACCCTAATCTGCCTGCTATGGCCAGGGCGTTACTGCTTCCGGGTAATCCGGAAATAAGTTTGTATGTTGGTTGCAATGTCTGCAAGTCAAACTCAACACTGGCATTCAAGAATCCCGGTGCGCTTTGCGCGAATACTTTTAATTCGCCATAATGACTGGTTGCTATTATACTGCAACCGCGGTCATATAATTCGGTTAAGATAACTTTTGCCAGTGCCGCGCCTTCAGTAGGGTCTGTGCCTGCGCCTAACTCATCAAATAAGACCAAAGCACCTTTTTTAGCATCTTTTAATATACGAATAATTGCAGTTATATGTCCGGAAAATGTAGATAAGCTTTGTTCAATTGACTGTTCATCGCCAATATCCGCGAAGACACCGGAAAATATCGGCAGTTTTGATCCTTCATCTGCAGGAATATGCAAACCGGATTGTGCCATCATCGCCATCAGGCCCACTGTTTTTAATGTCACTGTCTTTCCACCGGTATTAGGACCGGTTATCAGCATTACGCGACGGTTATCGTATCCCAGAGCAACATCAATGGGTACCGCGCCAGTGCCCAGCAATGGATGGCGTGCCTGTTGCAGATAGATTTCATCAGCAATGGCGGGCATTACGCAATGGTGTTTCACCGCAAAACGGCCACGGGCAAATATCGCATCCAACCTGGCGGCAGCATCGATATTTCTTAGCATGCCGGAAGCGCATTCACCCGCCAATGCGGTTAACGCGGCAAGTACCTTCTGTTCTTCTTCTTTCTCTTTACCCTCTGCTTCGCGCAGGTCATTGCCCAATTCCACAACAGTAAAAGGTTCCATAAAAGCGGTTTGTCCACTTGATGATATATCATGGACAATACCTTTGAAGCTATTCCGCGCTTCAATTTTTACCGGGACGCAAAATCTTCCGCCACGTTGGGTAATTATTGGATCCTGCAGTAAATCGCTGCCCAATACCCGGCTTAATTCCCGTTGAATACTTTCATGCAACGCATGAATGCGTCTTCTCGCGCGATTCAATTCCGGACTTGCGGAATCCAAAATATCACCACGGGGAGAAATCGCGCTTTCAATTGCTGATTCTAATTTTTGATATTCTGTAAACGCAGTTGCCTGGTTTTTAAGTAACGGAAATCCTTCTCCTAATCGTAACAGAAATCGGTTAAGTCGTCGGCATGCCCCGGCAGTATTGGCAATGTCCAGCAAATCCTGTGGTGATAAACCAGCGCCTTTTGATGCAAGCAGTACCGCCTCGCGAATATCAGTTATCCCGCCAAATGGCGCGTCATTACCACTACTGATTACCCGTACTGCTTCGTCTGTTTCGTTTAATCGTCCATTAATAACCGTGTAATCAACGGATGGTTCCATCCGCGATATAATATCAATACCACGGGTGGTCAAAGCACAGTTTGCCACCATCAGTAAAATTTTATCATATTCAAGTAATTGTAAAGATTTGTTATCCATATAGTTGTAATAATAACAGATTTATTTTTGTACAGGTTTATCCGCAATTGTAACGCCACTTAGTGGTTCTGCGCATACTGCTTCCCAGGCAATTTGTTGCAATATTCGGTTTTGCTGACGCAAAACGTCATTATTAATTTTATCATTAGGTATTAACCCAACAGGTGATTTGTGGTAAATCGCCGCGAAATAGCAATATGTCACAAGCCATTTTACAGCAGTTGACGGGTGTCCCATTGGGTCATTAAATAAATCAGCCTGTTTGGTAATTCCCGGCATTTTTCCTGCTGCCACCTGTTGACGCAATGTATTAAGGGCAAATGCGGCGGGGACAAGGTAAACAAAACTTTTGTCGTATTTTTTATTAATCGCGTTTATCTGAGTTTTAAATTTGTTATAGTATTCCGCGTTAATATCTGTTTCTTTCTGTTTTATCAGGTCATCCACTGTTTTTGCGTCGTATTGGCTTTTTTGAAATTTATCTGCAGTTAATCCATCCCATGGGTACCAGGATAATTGAATAAAAATGCGGATATCAGGATTATATTTTATGGCAAGATCCGCGAATTTATCAATAGCCGGGTCCGGCATTAATAAATGCGGTGATAAAGTGAGAATATCAACATTTCCAGCCATTAAAGCGTTTTTCGCTTTGGACTGTTCCCAATGTTGGCTGACGGTAGAACCGCCAATAAATTGCGTGCCAACCGTAACATGTCCGTCAATACCTGCAACTTTCGTTGCCTCTTCCAGCAGTTTTTCTATGTAGACGTGAAAACTATGTCCGCAAATGAAAACACGTTGTCCCTTTTCAATTGCCGGTGCTAATTTATATTCCTGTTCTGCAGGTATACCTGAAGAAACAAAAATTAAAAAACAAATTAAAAATATCAGGCTGGTTCTGATATTTTTAATAAATTGCATTTTATTATTTTTATGTAGCATTTGAATACAACTTTCTTTGACTAATATATTTTATGTTAGGCCGTTAGTGACCACATCTGAAAACCGAAAACTTATACAATTTCTTTGGGTTAAGTTTAACATCCCATCTCAACAACCCGCATAAAACCGCGTGATTTTTCCGGAATTGCTTTTATTGCTTTTAAACTAAAATCCACGATGTTTAGTTGATACCAGTGTTTTCGCAGTGTTTTATTTTTGTTAGTATAATTGTAAGTTTGAAGAATAGCAATAGTTTTAGTTTGCCAACCGAAATTTTCTGCCCAACCGGTGAATTGTTGCCGGTAAAGATATTTATCGGATTTAAAGTCATAAAGGGATAACTGATTTGATCCTGTAAACAGAATAACGTGATTGGGATTATCTGGTAAAGAGAAAACATCATAAATATTCGGATTGTCAATAGTTGGTATTACTTCTTTATTACCATGTAATAACATATACATGGGTGAACTATCGCAACCAAGTTCTTTATTACAGATTACAGACGGTGTTAATAGCCATGGTATAATATTTTTACCGTGGTATAACACTAAATCCGATATGCACAGGTCATCATCATTGCCAGCTTGTACTTCATCAAAACTGATTCTTATTTGATTTAATCGCAGGTGTGGAATTGATAATTTTTGTATATCCAGCGTTTCTTTTAGTGAATATGTTTTACTCCAGATGTTTTTTCCTCCTGAGCAAATCAGGGATATTTTTGTTATGCGATTATTTTGCTGATAAATGGTGCTGTTTTTCGCGTAACCATTAATTATTCCAATACCATCGCAGATAAATGTTTTATCCTGCCCTTTTCGTATGGTAATTGATTTCTTGATGCCATGGTTAAACTCTGTTGTCATGCGTTTTACATATTCAACATCTGTAGATGGTTCATATCCGTCAAATCTATTAAATACCCAGGCGGTTTTAGGATTGTTATCAAGTAAATTTGTAAGTGGATAATCTTTATTAGCAGCTTTTTCCGATGTTCGCACTTCCCACCCCGGCCATTGAATACCAATTTCAGAAGCCCATAACGGTGAAGTTCCCACCAGCAACACAGATAAAATTAAACATAATCGCATCACATATCTCCTTCAGAATTTTATATGATGTAATATTAACATAAAGATATGAATGGGTAGTTACGTGATGATTACGATGTTGTTAAATATGTTTATATATGTAGAGAATGATACTGCCGGGGACAGGCAATTGTTCGGACAGCTGCTTTAATTTATTACGGGTTTGAAATCGCCGAACAAAAGCCAGTCCCCTACCACAGTCAATATTTATTAATGTGACCACACTTAAATTACACCAATTTAATTAAGGGAACCAAAGCTTTATCCACACGAAAGCTCATAGAGCCATTATTAAAATACATAAAAAAACACCCTCTATATATTTATAAAGAGGGTGTTTTTTAGTTCTGTAGATTGTACTGACTTTACGTTGTCTTTGTACCCCTTACCAATACAACCTTTCCTGTCCGTACCATTTCTTTTATCCCATATCCTTCCAACATGCGTTCCAGTGCGTCTATTTTATCCGCACTTCCGGTGGCTTCAATGGTAATGGTTTTTTCACACAGGTCAACAATATTAGCGCGGAAAATGCTTACTACCTGCATTAATTCGGCACGTTTTCCGCTGTCAACGGCATGTACCTTTATCAGTGCCAGTTCCCGTGCGACAACTTCATCATCGGTATGGTCTAATACTTTTATAACATCAATCAGTTTATAAAGTTGTTTGCTGATTTGTTCCAAAATATCCGCGGGTCCCATTACAACAATGGTCATGCGGGATACATTTGGGTCTTCGGTGGTGCTTACCGCCAGCGAATCAATATTAAAACCACGGCGCGCGAAAAGTGACGCGGTACGTGCAAGTACCCCCGGTTTATTTTCAACCAGTACTGATATAGTATGTTTCATTCCGGTATTTTCATTTGTCATCACACGCCTCCTCATTCTCTTTAATAATCATTTCCGCAACGCTTTGTCCGGCAGGAATCATTGGAAATACTTTTTCGTCCATATCGCATAAGAACTCTATCAGCACTGGTCGGTCGTTAACTTGTCGTGCCTTTTCTATGGCCTCGTGTATCCCTTCAGGGTCTACTACCCGAATACCTACACAATCATATGCCTCTGCCAATTTAACAAAGTCAGGTGTACCAACCTTCAAACCGATTTGTGAATAGCGTTGTTCATAAAACATGGTTTGCCATTGCCGCACCATGCCCAGTGTGCCGTTGTTAAGGAGCATGATTTTAATTGGCAATTTGTGAATAAACGCTGTTGCCAGTTCCTGAATATTCATTTGTAAACTGCCGTCGCCGGTGATGCACCAAACTTCGCGGTCGGGGTTGCCAAACTGGGCGCCAATGGCGGCAGGCAGGCCATAACCCATGGTACCCAAACCGGCGGATGACGCGAATTGATGTGAATCTTTGACCAGATAATATTGCATCGCCCACATCTGGTGCTGACCGACATCGGTAGTAACAATGGCGTTGTTTTCGGTAATACGACTTAATTCCTGTATAACCATCGGCGCCTTTAGGATTCCCTGTTTTCCCGCGCAGGTTGTGGAACCACAACGCTTTGAACCGCATGGTTCAAGTGATGGACGTTGCAGGCAGGTACGGTCGCAATTTAAGTTCCATGCCAATGGGTATTTTTCTTTCCATTCATTAACTGTCGCGCGCCAGGCGGAATAATCTGCAGAAATGGTGTCAAATTTTGATAATTCATCCAGCAATTCATCCAATACAGCTTTCGCGTCTCCAACAATTGGAATATCCGCATTCTTTACTTTGCCAATTTCTGCCGGGTCGACATCGGCATGGATTATTTTCGCGTTTACGGCAAACTTGCTCACGTTGCCGGTCACGCGGTCGTCAAATCTGGCGCCGATACAGAATATTACATCTGCCTGGTCCAAAGCCAGGTTGGCATAAGCTGTCCCGTGCATGCCGGGTGTACCCAAATATAAATCATCAAGTTCAGGAAATGCGCCTTTACCCATTAAAGTAGCAGTGACCGGAATCTGTAATTGACGCGCAAATGATGTCAGTGCTTCCGCGGCATTGGCACGAATAATACCACCACCAACATATAATACAGGTCTTTTGGCAGTGCTAAGCATTTCCAACGCGCGACGAATCATTTTGGTATTACCTTTTATTGTGGGGCGGTAGCCATGTAAATCCATCTCTACCTTATCCCAATCAACGGTAATTTTGGAAATTGCCACATCGCGCGGCAGGTCAATTAAAACTGGTCCGGGGCGTCCGGTGCTGGCGATATAAAAAGCCTCACGAATAATGCGGGGTAAGTCGTTGGCATCTTTCACCAGATAGTTGTGTTTGGTAATCGGCATGGTAATGCCGGTAATATCCGCTTCCTGAAACGCGTCTTTACCGATTGAATTGGTAGGTACCTGACCGGTAATAGCAACCATGGGTATTGAATCCATGAATGCGGTGGCGATGCCAGTCACAAGATTAGTAGCACCCGGCCCGGATGTGGCGATACACACCCCTGTTTTGCCGGTGGTGCGCGAATAAGCGTCGGCCATATGGGCGGCGCCTTGTTCGTGACGTACTAAAATGTGGCGGATGGGAGAATCATACAATGCATCGTAAATCGGTAATGCCTGCCCGCCCGGGTAACCAAAGACTATATCTACGCCTTCTATTTGTAAACCCTCAAGCAAAGCCTGCGCGCCGGTCATCACCCTCGATGCCCGTTTAGAAGTATTCATATTTTCCTTTCCTCCGAGATGTCTCCTCGGTGCGACTATGACGCGAGCAAACGCAAAGCCGCCGAAGTTGTAGATGAATTATACCCACTTGAGATATCTTTTACAACATAATTTTATAAAAGAATTGAAGGATTTATGAGAGTTTAATAAATTATATTACTGGGAAACTACTTATAGTTTATCTTAAAGCCGTTGATGTTTTTCGTTTGCTTCGTTTATTTTCATACATCATACTGTCGGCCTGTCGCAACATATCGTCAACTGAAATCGGTATGAACGGGTCGAAATATGAATATCCCATGCTTATTGATAGCTTTATTCCGAATTTGTCTTCTTTATTGCTTTCGGCTAGTCTTGTTGCCATTCTTCTTTCTAAAAGCAAAGCATCGTCCTGGTTAGCGTCAAGTACCATTGCGACAAACTCATCCCCGCCAATGCGTGCCAAAATATCAGAAATCCGGAAAGAATCGCGAATAACATCAGCAGTGACCTTTAACGCTTCATCACCAAAGTTGTGGCCTAACGCGTCATTTATCCATTTAAGGTTGTCCAGGTCAAAGAATATCAGCATCATTGATTTCTGGTTTCGTGTCGCAATTTTCATCTGTTGATCTGACAAGGTAAAGAAACCACGCCGATTATACAAGCCGGTTAATTCATCAATAATTGACTGACTGCGCAATTCAGATTCCATCTGCCGTCTTTGCAACGCGACTGCGGCCAGGTTTACAAAAATTTCTAATGCGGATTCATTAGTTATCTTCTCGCCTTTTCGCATACCTATAACTGCTGTCCCTAACATCTGGTTTTTAAACGCGAAACTAACCAGCAACAAACGTTCTATTTCCAGTGCGTTTTCTAAATTTTGTATTATATCCGGAAAAGGTTCTGAGTTTATGATGCTTTGTAAACCGTCCTTAACTTCAATTATCTGACAACTGTTAAGTAAACTTGCGTTAAACTCCGGAGTGAAATTAAACCCGATATTGTCTAACCTTATATCCAGGTTCGCATTAATTATATTTCTGGCTTCATTATCACAAAACAGCACCTGCAGTTTATATGAAAGAGATTTTTCATCAAAAGCACTGACACAAATAACCGGGTCACCACCAATTAAGTCATGTAACTGTTTTGCAATATAGAAGTTAATATCATCTGTGGAGTCAAGACGTACAAAACCGATTGCTGCCTGCGACAGTGATGCCATTGACCGCAGGTTTCTTTTTTCTTCTGTTACCAGTCGTTTGCGTTCTGCGGCGTAGATAATACTTCGCACCACCAGATCACCCATTGCCTGGCCTTTTACCAGATAATCCTGCGCGCCTTTACGCACCGCCTCCATAGCGGTTTTCTGGTCGGTATTTCCGGTTAATACCACAATCGGTAAATCCGGAAATTTTTCTATAATTCTTTCAACAGATTCAGTGCCGATTGCATCCGGCAAGGACAAATCCGACAATGCTACATCAAATTCACCTGTGGCTAATAATTCCAAACCCAACGAAAGACGATCAACAGTATCAGCTATGACTATGCCGGCGTCATCAACTTCATTGATCATCGCCTTCAGTAATACCTGATCGCCGGGATTATCTTCTATTAATAATACACGCAACATAATTTATTTGCTCTATTCCGGGTCCGGATTATTTTTTAACCAATCGAGTTCATCTTCAAATGTTTCAATTTCCAACGGGCATACCTGCGGTCCGGTTTCTGTAAGCACCGTAATTGCTTTATCAGTTTTGCCACTATACCACAAGGAATACGCCTGTTCACAATATACCTGAGCAATTAAACTTTGCCGATAATCTTCGTTTTCCACAAACTCAGTTGATTTATCAGTGGCAATTGCTTTTTCTGCCCGTTTAAACCATTTCAAAGCTTTTGCATATTGGTGCTGGTCATTTTCTGCCGCTATCATAGCGTGTAACGCTTCCACATTATCCGGACATAACGTCAAAACTTTTTCGCTTACCTCAATCGATTCGTCATCACTGTCCATTTCATATAAAATCGCGGCTTTAAGGTTTAACGCGTCAATATTATCCGGTTCTATAAGTAACAGTTCATTTACAGTTTTTAAAGCTGGTTCAGTTTTTCCAAATACGGCAAATACCTCACGGGTATCTGCAAGTTTAGTTTTAAAGTCGTTGTTATTCATTATTTTATGAAATATAAACCTTTACCTGATAGTCGTCAAGAAAATAATTGCAATTATTACAATTATTTATTTACATTTTTTCTGGTGCACTAACACCCAGCAATTGCAGAACATTAAACAGGGTGATTTTCGCTGCTTCAACCAGTAACAAACGCGCGTCGCGTATTGCAGGTTCTACGCCTTCTTTCAGCACCGGGCATTTTTCGTAAAAGATATGGAACTCACGGGCCACATCCATTGCGTATCGGGTCAAACGGTGTGGTGCCATGGTAGTTGCGGCGGTTATCACTTCTTCCGGGAACTCAGATAATAGGCTTATTAACGATATTTCGGCATCATTATCACCTAATGGCATCAACACATCACTGGTATTAGCCGGTAATTTTACTCCACGTTCCTGTGCGGTTCGTAATATGCCGGATATTCTTGCGTGGGCATATTGTACATAATATACAGGATTATCGGGTGATTCTTTTATAGCCAAATCCATATCAAAATCCAAATCAGTATCGCTGTTCCGCAATAAGAAGAAAAATCTGACCGCGTCTTTGCCAACAGCATCTATCAGTTCGGATAATAATATGATATCGCCTTTACGTTTGCCACCCATGACAAATTCGCCATTACGCAATAATTGTATATCCTGGTAAATCAGCACTTTTAAACTATCGTTACTATAACCCAATGCGGACATTGCTGCCTTGGTTCTTGCTATATAACCCTGATGGTCTTGTCCCCAGATATCTATAAGGGTGTCATAACCGCGTTCCATTTTATTACGATGATATGCTATATCAGATGCCAGGTATGTCGCTTTGCCATTTGACCGTATTAATGGCCGGTCTTTATCATCACCATATTTGGTAGCGGCAAGCCAAATTGCTCCGTCCTGGGTGAATGTACAACCTTGCTGTTGCAGTGCAGTTATTGCCTTTTCTACTGATCCATCCTGTAATAACGAGTTTTCGCTGAACCAGTTATCAAACTTCACGCCAAAATCCGCCAGCATATTCTGTTGCCATTTCAACATTTCTTCTTTACCGAATGTAGTAAACAGTTTTATAGCATCCGCATTTGGTAAGTTGGTATATTTGTCACCATTTTTATTTTTTATCTGTCGGGCAAAATCAATTACATAATCGCCGAAGTATCCTTCCTCCGGCATCGCGCCATCAATACCGCATTCCTGCAAATAGCGAATATATAACGATTCACCGAATCTTTCCATTTGGTTAGAAGTCGCGGCATCGTTAACATAAAACTCACGGCCCACCTGGTATCCGGCAGTTGTTAACGCATTGGATAATACATCACCTATAATTGCGCCACGACCATGCGGGATAGTCAAAGGTCCATTGGGGTTAGCACTGACAAACTCGACTAATATCTTTTTACCTTCGCCATAATTACTGTTGCCATAACTATTACCCTGTTTTAGTATTTCATTTACTACTTCATGCAACCATGCAGGTTTAAGAAAAAGATTAATGAACCCTGGACCGGAAATTTCAATATTTTCCAACAGATATGCTGGTATATTTAAATGGTCTACTAAAATCTGGGCCATTTTCCGTGGTGACATTTTAGCCTGACTGGCAAAAAGCATGCCCAAATTAACTGAATAGTCACCATATACTGAATTGTTTGGGCGTTCTACCGCAAACGCCGGTAAGGATTCAAAATTAATTTTACCCGCATCTTTTGCCGCAAAAGCCGCGTCTTTAAAAGCGTTATAGATTAGTTGTTTAATCATTGTTGTTTATTCCATATTAATATGAAAAAGCGGGTGAAATCTCATGGCAACACCCGCCTTGCGTTTGTTATTTTACCATTATTTTACCCGTAATGCTATATCATGCAAACAAGAATAAAAAAAACGTTTTAAGAAAGATACAGCTTTTGAATTTTCAGCATAAATAGAAAGTTCGAATGGTATTGCCTGTATACAAGATTAATAAGTGAATTTAATAAACATAATAATTTGGAAAAGTATGTAAGTATTCAGGCATGGTCATTTCGACAGGTCCAGTGACCATTGTAAAATCCTCACTTTTTGTACGAATTTGGGTGCTAACGGCTAAGAACCTAAAACCTAACCCCCAATAAATTGGACAAGTATAATGGTAATTAATACCTTGGAAAGGTATTTTAATGAATAACCCCAGGCGTCAGCCTGGGGATTAAACCATAATATTGACTGCGCCTCGGAGAGGTGCTTTTATAAAGTCGCCTTTACAAGGC
>CAZNLA010000049.1:6721-17956 GCA_964573385.1 uncultured bacterium | reverse complement strand
CTCCACAAATAATTGTTCAACGCGTGAACCATGACTTCTGTCTAAACTTTCAGCAAGTCGCAAAATTAATGATAACATTGCTAATGAAGGTATTAAATCATCGGGAATATCCTCTGTTATTGCCATATTACGACTGGAGTAACCTTTACGATGGAAATAGATAATTGCGGCAATTAATGATGATTCATGAAGATCAAATCCTAAAATATCAGCATTTTTAACGATATAATATCCGTGCTGATGATGGTTATTTAAATTAATGAATATTCCTATATCATGTAATAATGCTGCCCATTGCAACAGTTCTTTATGGTTATCATCCATCTTATGCAATTTTAGTTTTTTGAATTCATCAAAAATATTCATAGATAATCTTGATATCTGTTCCGCATGGGCTTCATCCACATTAAATTGTCTGGATAAACGCATAATGCTTCTTGCGCGAATTGACATTTCTGCTATTTCAGGTGGATATACTAAATTATGTAAATAATTAAACAATAAACCATCACGCAACCCGCGGTCACTTACTGTAATTGTATTAATGGACATTTCTTCCATAATTACAGAAAGTATGGCCATTCCACAGATGATGATATCTGCTCTCAAAGGATTCATACCGGAAATATTTTTACGTTCATCCAAAGTTAACTTACATAAAACCTGTTCAATATCCCGCAACTCATTTAATGTAAAGCTATTTGGTGATGGACTATTTTTATCACGACGCATAGCTATAATGTTTGATATTGTTTCGATAGTCCCACTACTACCGATGCAGATATCGAAAGATAAATTTTCAAAGTGTTGGAATGACCTTATTGATTCATCCCGGATGAAGGATTTAATTTGTTTGTATTTTCCCTGTGAAATATTCTTTTTCCAGTTTGATAAGAAGTGGTTGGTTAAACGAATTGCACCTAATTTCAAACTATCTAATATTAACTGCTCTTTTTCAGTACCTAAAGAAATCTCGGTACTTCCTCCACCGATATCAATTGATAAAGCACGTTTATTACCCAAATTAATTCCACTGGTTACTCCCAGTAATATCAATCTGGCTTCTTCCTTACCACTAATAACATGTAACTCATGATTCGTTAATAAATTAAATCTATTTAATAATTCTGACTGATTACTTGCTTCACGTGTTGCCGCAGTAGCAACGGCTTGTATAGTTGTTGCTCCCATAATTTGTGCTGTTTCCACAAATCTGCCAAGTACTAATATTGTGCGTTCCATAGCTTCTTTAGTAATTGTATGGTGTGCGAATTCACCTTCACCCAGTCTGACTTGTTCTTTTTGAACTGTTAAAATTTGATAGGTGTAATTGTTATTTATTTTAACAACCAATAAACGTGCAGAATTTGTACCTAAGTCAATAAATGCTACTATTTGTTCTCTATTTTCCATTTGAAAGTGATTTTCCTTTTGAACAATTCTACCATAAAATCACTCTTTTTAATCATGGAGTTAATAACTTGCACTGGATCTGTTTTAGAAATTAACGTAAAGTATATGTTAGTTTTTGTAATTCTGCATTTTATATCTATAATATGTTGTTGGTGGCAACTATCCAAACCATCTGCAATTCGCAATATTGCAGATAAAGTTCTTACAATTAATTTATCTTCATATGGTAGGGCAGCAAATGCGCTATGATTTTCGGATGGTGGTGTTTTTCGGTGGTATCGCGCTATTAGTGCCGTTAATTCCCGGTCTGAAGCAGTAAATGGCAAGTCAGAAGTTCTTATTAATTCAGCAGAAAATTTGTGATGTTTCGTTGTACTTATAGACCACCCAATATCATGTAGCATTGCTGCATAATTCAGGATATTTTGTAAATTATCATCAAGATTATGTAAAGGCTTTAGAATATTAAATAACAGCATAGAATAATCGGCTACCTGTAACGAGTGATTAATGTCGATTGTGGTGGTTAGTATATATTTTGCAATAAGTTCTTTTAGTTGAAATGGTGGAATAATAACCACATTCGGGTTTATTAAGTGATACGGTAATCCCTGAGAGAAAATTGATGTGAATGAAATAGGAAGATTTTTGGTATTTATTCCTTGTATAACTTGTTCAACATCATATTTAATTCTGTGCATTTCCACATCAATATTTTCATCATCATTTATGGTAATAATTGCATAGGCAGCACGCGGGTCGTTATCATCTGGTCTGCCGACGCTACCAGGATTTAAAATGATATGTTTACCGATTTGTTTATATAATTGTTTATGTGTATGACCTGACAAAATAATGTTTGATTTTGATGTTTTAAACAATTCTTTTAATTTTTCAATTGGGGTATTATCATCGATGCCTTCACTATCAGATTCAGGGGTTCCATGTACCAACGTAACCCGGTACGAAGATAAAAAGGTATATATGCTAAACGGGAAATCAGCTAATATCTGTTTGTTTTCTGGTGTTAATTCATTCCATGTCCAGATAAAAGATGTTTTTTTATCATTTGATGTATGATTGGGAATATTTTTCTTTAATCCAGCATATTTTAGAACTTTTTTATCATAATTTCCTATCAAGTTATATTCGCATTCAGTTGATATCAGTTTTATTATTTCATTGGGGTAGGGACCGTAGCCACAATTATCTCCAAGGTTCCATATCATCATCGCACCTAACTGTCGCGCGCTTTGTATGACTGCTTTTAATGCTGGTAAATTTGCATGGATATCACTTATTATGGCAATTTTAATCATTTTTACTATCCAAAATTGCTTGTGCTGAATTGATATTAACTAAAAAGTTTTTCCAATGATTATTTTTCTTTAAATCTTTCCAATATGCTTTAAACGTATCTATTATCTCGTTTCTTAGCAATAACCTGTCATCATATATTTCATTGAGACCGGTAAATATTCTACTAAATCCACGGGTGTTTCCGGTATATATTGCCATTATTTTTTTTTCTTCAGCAATAAATAATGGTAATTGAGATATCCAGACATCACAGTCGTGTAAGTCACCTAATAATTCCTGGATTTTCTTTATTACTTTAATGTCATCTGTAAAACAATTGCCAAAAGCATCATTGGTAAGATTTAACGCATATCTAAGTTTTTTTGCAGATATTCGCATTTCGTGTAAGCGTGGATATTGATTATTCTCATCAGGATTATCGTTTATATACATTTCATGTGAAAGCAATTTGTGAAAAAGAGAAATTAATACTGTTTTAATTTCATTAGTAAAGCATTCTTCCCCTGTTGTTTCACTGAATGATGCCACGGTATACATAGCTGATATTTTATTTGCAAATAACATGAAAGGATTTCTACTTTCAATATCTTCTGCTGTTTTTATGACATTATTTTGAAGTTTGTCCCGTTTTTGTTGTAGTCTTAAAAGTAGTCTTTTGGCCCCGGGATTTGGGTGGGTGGTTATCCATTTTTCCATATAAATTATCTGTACATCTATATCACGGGCAAATCCTAATGTTTTTGTAATTTTACCGGTAATTTTATTCCATTTTTTTAAATCTTCTGACAAAAACCATGTTGAAAATATATTTAATGCTGCACGCAATCTTCGCGATGCCACACGGCATTGGTGAATATATTCTGAATCCGTATTTGTTTTAGTGCCGGTTGCTTCTAATTGTAAAATTTTTATTTGTGATAATATTATTTTACAGATATATGCAGTTGCTTTGTTACTTTCAATTGGCATTTTTATTCCCTATGCCAGGTGGCAAGTTGAATCATTTGTGAGTTAATTATATGGTCAGTTTTCTTTACTTTTTTATAATTTCCATCAGAAGATAAGACACGTAATTGTATGGTATCCTGTAAATGAACTTTAATAATATTATTGAATATTTCCAATTTCATCTTTTCCTCTGTAATTCTAAATAACACTTCAACCCGTTTATCCAAATTACGTGGCATCAGGTCAGAAGAGCCAAGAAAAATCTCCGCATCGTTATTATTGTTAAAATAATAAATCCTTGAATGCTCTAAAAATCTGCCTACAATTGATGATACAGTAATGTTTTCACTAAGATTCGCTACGCCGGGACGTAAGCAACATATACCGCGTATTTGTAAATCAATTTTCACCCCGGACTGTGAAGCACGATACAATTCATCTATACATTGTTGGTCTGCGAGAGAATTCATTTTCATCACAATGTATCCGTTACCGTGTTTCTGCTGTAATATTACTTCACGTTTTATACGTTGTAAAATATCGTCTCTCAAATGTTCCGGACCAACCAATAAATGGTTATATGTTGTTTTCTTTGAATACCCTGTCAAAGAATTAAATAAATCTGTTACATCTGCACCGATTTCCTGGTTAATAGTAAAATACGATAAATCTGTATAAATTTTCGCGGTAATAGGATTATAATTACCAGTACCAAGATGAATATACCGGGTTATCCCTTCGTTATCCTGACGAATGACCATGCAAACTTTAGCATGAGTTTTTAAACCTAATAATCCATAAACAACATGAACACCATTTTGTTCTAATTTCTTTGCCCATGCAATATTATTTTCTTCATCGAATCTTGCTTTTAATTCAACCAGTACTGCCACTTGTTTACCATTATCACGTGCTTCTAATAACGCGTCTACAATTGGTGATTTTTCTCCAACCCGATACAATGTTTGTTTTATAGCCAATACCTGCGGGTCGCGTGCGGCCTGCCTTATAAAATCAACTACAGGTGCAAAACTGTCGTAAGGGTGGTAGAGTAAAAAATCTTTTTGTTTGATTTGTTCAAATATTGATTTTTCATTATTAAAAACATTGACTGGTATAAAAGGTGGATCTTTTAATTCTGGTCTGTCATTTTTATATAATGACATTAAGTTTGCCATACCAATTGGACTACCTTTGGCAAACATCAAGAATGGTGGAATTCCCAGATTTTTGCATAATAAGTCGCGATATCTTTTTGGCATTGTTTTTTCAACTTCTAACCTGACACTGGTACCAAATTCGCGCATTTCAACACTTTCTTCTATCGTTTCCATCAGGTCATCAGCATCGTCTTCGTCAATGGTTAAATCGCAATCACGTGTTACTCTGAATGGGTATGCGGCCTTAATTTCAATTCCTGGAAAAAGTAAATCAAGATTTGCAATAATTAATTCTTCCAGCCATGTGTATATAACATTATTATGAAGATTTTGTTTGTGTTGAATATTTACTAATCTGGAATATGAATCAGGAACTTTTACGCGCGCGAATTGTTCACCACCGGAACCGTTATCAAGTACGACGGCTAAATTAAGACTAAGATTTGATATAAATGGAAAAGGATGTCCCGGGTCAAACGCCAATGGTGTTAGAACGGGAAATATCTCTTTCTCAAAATGCTTGCGTAAAGTTGCCTGTTGCTCAGTGGATAAATCATGATAATGACGAATTATTATCCCTTTCTTCTCTAACTGAGGTTGCAAATCTTCTGCCCAGCATTTTGATTGCTTAATTAAATAACGTGTTACACCTTTACGAATTTCAAGTAAAATAGAAGATACTGATTTACCGTCAATTGATATTTCAGATGATCCTGATACATATAATCTTTTTAGTCCAGATACTCTGATCATAAAAAATTCATCAAGATTGGAAGAAAATATCGACAGGAATTTAACGCGTTCAAGTAATGGATGATTAGGTTCTATTGCTTCATCCAGAACTCGTTCGTTAAATTTTAACCATGATAATTCGCGATTAATATATCTGTTTTGTTCAGTCATAATATCAATTTAATACTTTAAAGTTGAGTTAGTCAATTTTCTCCGGTTTACACAGATGATCTTCTTTGTGGCTTATTCTTTTGCATTTTTTACATTTATAATATTTTTTGCCATCATCTTTGCATTTTATTGCTTTCTCATGGTCATGTTTTTCTTTATCTTTTGATTCTTTACATAATCCGCTCATTTGACACCTCGCTATTAAAAATATATATTACCATTGTTGCGCAAAGATAAACAATATTATGTTACGATATTATTGTTAGTTATATGTTAATTTTGTGTTAGGATGTAAAAATGTTAAAAAAAGAAAATATTGCTGAAGTCGAAATTAAAATTGAATTATCAGAATCTCAGTATCGTCATATATCTCCAATTCTATTAAGTAACGGTTTTTTGTTCGATTCTGTTGAAGAGCAGACTGATTATTATCTGGTCTTTGAGAAAGCGGACAATGGATATAATTTTAAACGTTTACGTCTTATTGAGGGTACCCCAAACGCACTATTGACTGAAAAAAGTTGGATAATTGCGGATAGTGAAAAAATAAGAATAGAAAATGAAAGTGAAATTTTAAATAATGAAGCTAAATTATTGATATCAGAAAGTCAGGTAGAATATATCGCAAAAAAGATGCGATTTAATTATAATGGAAATTATCAGGGATATAATTTGAATATATGCGAAGACATTCTTTTTCTTAAAAATTCTAAAAAACATTTACTGGAATGTGAAATAATCACAACTGTAAGTGATGCTAAAAAGGCAAAAGATATTATATTCAGTTGGTTTAAGGATGTTTTAAGCATAGAAGATGTGGTTATATCGCCATCTATTTTAGAGATGATTATTGAAGATGCTCACAAGGGGTAATATGTTATGCGTTATTTTTTTCTGCTTTTATTATTATCATTCAGTTTAAATGCCGGACAAATAGAATACTTTGCCAGTAAAGTTGCTGGTTACAATGTTAAAGGTGTAAAGATTAATTTGAACGATTCTCATGTTCAGGTTAAATTGGGATTGGCATATGATAAAGTAGGACGAACTGAATCGTTATCTGAAATAGCTTTGCGTAATAACGCTAAAGTTGCGATTAACGGTTCTTTTTTTGATGCTTATACAAGTAGTGAATTAAAAAATCCTGACATGTCACTTATTCGTAAAGGAAGATTAATTTTTAAAAGTAATATAGGATCAGTAATTGGGTTTAATGCAAATAATAAGCCTGTAATTGCCCGAGTAAAATATAATTTATGGGGTGAAGTTACTGATGAAACGGCTAAAGTAAGAAAATGGCATGCGTATTGGATAAATCGCAAACCTACCTCAAATCCTTGTGTTACCATATTTACTTCAGAATGGGGAAGTTCCGTTCAGTACTATGGTGGTTCAATGATAGTGGTTTCAGCTGGAAAAGTAACAGGAATTGTCTCAGGTTCTGTTAATATTCCGACAGATGGTTTTGTAATAAATATTATGGGTGATGCAAAATTATTATCATATTTTTCAACCGGTGACAAAGTAACATTTTCTCCACAAATTGAATTGAATGGTTGTGAACCAGGCATATGGTCTGAAGTAGTAACAGGTATCGGTGGTGGACCACAAGTATTAAAAAATGGAATTACTCAGTTTAATCCTGCCGATGAACTATTCAGCGATCCGAAAATCTTAACGCGTAGTGGTTCAAGGTCTGCAGTTGGTTATACAACTGATAATAAATTGATTCTGGTGACAATTTCAGGTGCTAAAGTTAGTGACATTGGCACAATTTTGAAATCGTTAGGGTGTGTTGATGGTATGAATTTAGATGGGGGAGCATCAAGCGGATTATGGTTAAACGGTAAATATATTGTAACTCCGGGACGATTAATAAGTAATGCTTTATGCGTTAGCATAAATAATTGATTTTATACATTGAAAAATGTATCGAATAAATATTTCATGCTGTTTAATTTCCATATACGTTTTTGGCTTATATCTATAGAACCCAAAGTGCTATTTTCGCGATGTATTATCTTTAATCCCGGCATCCAAGCAGCATTCATTCCTAATTTTTGTATTTGTTCCGCTAAAAATAATTCTTCACCATATAAAAAAGCGGGAAAATTCAGGGTTCCACCTTTTTTAAAGAATGAAGGACGCAGAAATATTGCCGAACCATGGATAGCGTAAACCGGTTGTGGTGATAATATAAGGCTTTCTTCATCATTTGCTGGTTTGTTTTTTGCTCTTAACTTTCTCCATTGCTGATCCCATATTTTAAATAGCCAGTCGTATTTAAATACAAACAACCATTTTTTTATTTCTTTTATTGATGGCCTGGTGACTTTAAATGGGTTTTGTTGAGTGTTATCCGGCAAACGAATATCGGGTCCCATGGCAGCAAGATTTTCAGGTAATCGTAATGACAACAAGCGATTAAAAAATCCCTGTTGAAACTCAATATCAGTGTTGACAACACCTATCCAACGTGGCCAATCCTGCCATTGGCGCTGCCATTTTTCTAATGCAAAAGCACAACCACTGAAATAACCGGGATTGTCGATATCTGTTACAACCATGGCACCGGGTACAGATGCGTTGGCCTGCATACTGCCGTCATTATCACTGACCACAACGCGAATATTTACATTATCATTTTCGGCACATTGCCGAATATGTTTTAAAAATTTTCGTGTTTCCTCAGGATTTTTGTAATTAACACATAACAGCAGTATATCAGGCGTTTCATTCATCTATTATTTTAATCTTTCCGGTACAATGTCATGACTTACTAAATCTTCCAGAGTTTCTCGTCTTAGTATCAAATCAGCGTTTCCATCGTTGACTAAAACAATAGCAGGTTTTGTAAATCGGTTATAGTTAGAGGACATGGTGTAGTTATATGCTCCGGTAGTTTGTACCGCTAAAATATCACCGGGTTCAACTTCCGGTAATGGCAGTTCAAATATCAGGTTATCACATTCACAATGTTTACCGGCTAAACGCACAACCTGATTTATCTCCGCACCCATTTTATTAGCTACCATAGCCTCGTATTTTGCTTCGTATAATGCCGGACGCGGGTTATCGCTCATACCGCCATCTACACTGACATACCGACGTATACCGGGAACATCTTTTATTGTTCCTATGGTATATAATGTGGTTCCGGCTTCACCGACTATTGATCTCCCCGGTTCCTGTAATAATTTTGGTGTTTTAAGATTATATTTTGTTAATTCATCCTGAATTCCTGTAATAACTGCTGCTGCGTAAGCGTCTGCGGATGGTGGGTTATCGTCACTCTTGTACCTAACACCTACGCCACCACCCAAATCCAATTCAGCAATTTCCAGTCCTAAATCATCTCGTAATTGTGCCGCGAATCTAATCATCATTCTTGAGGCCATTTCAAATGAATCCAAGCCCATAATATTGCTGCCAATATGACAATGCAGACCTATAAAGTTTAAATTCGATAATTTTAATGCTTTTGCTATTCCGCGGAATGCACAACCAGTGCTAATACCTAAACCGAATTTCGTATCGATTTGACCTGTTGATATATATGAATGTGTTTCTGGTTTGATACCAGGAGAAACTCGCAATAACACATCCTGAACCCGGTTGTGTTTGGCTGCTATTTCATTTAATAAATCCATTTCATATTCATTGTCTAAGACAATTCTTCCTACACCACTTTTAACTGCTAATTCTAATTCCCATACAGTTTTGTTATTACCATGTAAGTATACTTTTTCTAATGGAAAACCTGCATGAATGGCTGTATATAATTCGCCACCGGATGACAAATCCAATCCCATGCCTTCTTCATGCATGATTCTGCAGATTGCAGTTGTTATAAATGATTTTGCAGCAAAGAGCATTAATGAGTTTGGATATCTATTCTCATATGCTTTACGCAAATCACGGCACTTGTTACGGATTGTCGCTTCGTCCATTATATATAATGGTGTACCAAATTCACGGGCTAAATCGACAGTATCGCAACCGCCGATTTCTAAATGGCCGTATGAATTAATCTTTTGAGTGCCTAAAAACATGATATATTCTCCTTTAAATAAAAAAGCCGCAGGGAACTACCCCGCAGCGGGTGTATAGAGATAATGCTTGTAGCAACCCATATAACCTGAATAAATCCGGCGCTTATCCTCAGTTATATCAATTTAATTTCAAATAATACTTACACATTAAGTATACGTTTTATTATAAATTAACGTCAATATTTATTTAAAAATTATGCTGAACGGTTATTTGCCAGATACGAAAAAATAATAAAATTAATAAAATGGAAATTATTAAAATTAATAATGTAACGGCAGATTTGTTTTTTACTTGTTTTTTATCTCTATATACAGTGATGTTTCTGCATTCTGTACATATAAAACTATCTTCTGGTAAAGTTGCGCCACAATAAGGACACGATGCAGGGTGATGTAAATCTGGTTCAGTCATTATTAACCTTGTTTTTTCTCAACAAAATCTGCTATTGATTCTACATCCTGAAATAATGACAACCTGAATTCATCTTCTTCAAAAGTAATACCATAAACATCTTCTAAACCAACAACTAATTCAAACAACGCCACTGAATCGATACCTAAAGATTCTAATAAAGGCGCATTATCCGGGATTTCATCTGGTTTTACACGTAAGAATAATCTTTCCACCAGAAGTTCCTTAATTTCTTTTTTCATCTTAATTGATGCCATGCGTACTACCTCTTTTTGCAAAGTCAAATAAACTATATTATTTTTACCATTTTGACACATAAAATCCTTCATATATTTGAAGGTTTTATAAAAAAACTACAGAAAAAAAATATAAATAATAAAAAGGGAGAAAAATAATAGATGAATAACATTAACGCGGCAGTTATAGGCATACATGGAATCGGCAGATTACATGCAAAAACAATGGTGGAAACCGGAAAAATTAATCTGAAAGCTATTTGCGATGTAAACCCTAAAATGAAGAAAGTTGTCGATGAAGAGTTCCCGGGAACAAATTTTTATGAATCTATAGACGAAATGCTGACATCAGAAAAATTGGACCTGGCAATTGTCGTGACACCACATAATTTACATGCACCTATAGCAATAAAAGTTTTAAATGCTGGCGTTAATGTTGTTTTAGAAAAACCGATGACTACAACATATGAAGATGCAATACAGGTTATTGACGCGGCTAAATCAACCGGAAAGTTTGTAACAGTATTTCATAATCGTCGGCTTGACGCATGGTATCTCGCTGCCAAATCAGCAATTGATGACGGATTATTAGGTGACTTAGTTGAAATTAATATTGGCATTAATCAATATTGCGGTCCGAATTCATGGCGTGGATATAAAGAAAGTTGTGGTGGTGTCGCTTTTGATTGGGGAGTTCATTTAGTTGATTATGCTGTTATGTTATCCGGTAGCAAAGTAAATACTGTCAGTGGTTTTATAGAAGCAGACATGGGTTTACAGTATTCTGCCCC
>CAZNLA010000049.1:0-6711 GCA_964573385.1 uncultured bacterium | reverse complement strand
TTTATATTTAATCGAAAAGATAAAGATATACAGTTAAACGAAGATCATGCTTCAATTCGAATAAATTTTGCCAATGGTGCTATCGCAAATTGCACAGTATCCGCGATTTCAAAAATTAATCCGCATAGATTTAATATTATTGGAACCAAAGGTACATTAATTGATGAATGGCAATGGGAAGATGGGATATTGAATATACATTCTAATTTGTCCACAGGTGAACCAACAACATTAGAAATAAAATATGGTAAGACCCATTGGAGCAGATTTTATGACAATTTAATTGATCATATGGTCAATGGCGCTGAATTATTAGTATCAGCGGAAAGCGCCGCACAGAATATTAATATTTTAAAAACAGCAGAAGAATCATCAATCCTGGGTGGAATTCCTTTAAAACTTAAATAATGCTTTATTGAAGTAATTTACAGCTATTGGCAAACTTTGCAGAGAATGTTATAATTTTTCTGATAAAGATTGGGAGGAAAATAATAGTGCCCCTAACGAAAGAACGTAAGCAGGAAATTTTTGCTGGTCATCAGACTCATGAAGGTGACACAGGATCACCTGAAGTACAGATAGCGTTGTTATCTGCACGCATTAGTCATTTGACCGAACATTTTAAAGTTCACAAAAAAGACCATCATTCCCGTCGCGGGTTATTAATGCTCGTTGGACAACGTCGTCGTCTGTTAAATTATTTAATGAAAACAGATATTAACCGTTATCGCGCGATAGTAGCGAAACTCGGTCTGCGGCGCTAATCGGGATATTCCGGCACACGCGGACACTTTTCAGGGGCATGGGTTACCATGTCCCTATTGTGGTATCAGCCCCATATTTTCCTCCCCCTATTAATATGATCCCAACCTTTGTAAGGAGATATAGATGATTAAAGTAGAACGCACCCTGAATGGAAAACAGTTCAGTATTGAAACTGGTAGGGTTGCAAAACAAGCAGATGGCTCTGTATTAGTTCGTTATGATAATACAGTTATTTTAGCCGCTGCCACCATGTCAAATGAGCCTAAGGCAGGAGTTGATTTCTTCCCGCTCACAGTTGACTTTGAAGAAAGAATGTACGCAGCAGGTAAAATACCTGGTGGATACATTAAGAGGGAAGGCCGCCCAAGCGAACGCGCTATTCTTAGCGCCCGTATGACAGATCGACCTATTCGTCCTTGTTTCCCAAAAACCTTTAGAAATGATGTTCAGATTATTATTACTGTATTAGCATCAGATCAAGAGAATCAGCCAGATGTACTTGGTATTATTGGTGCTTCTGCCGCTTTATCGATTAGCCGTATACCATTTCAGGGTCCTGTAGGTGCTGTACGTGTTGGACGTGTTGATGGTGAATTCATTATGAACCCAACGTATCAGCAAGTTACTGAAGGAGACCTTGATTTATTAGTCGCCGGTACCCGTGAAGGCGTTATTATGATGGAAGCCGGAGCTAATGAAATCCCGGAAGATTTGATGATTGAAGCCATTGCCTTTGGTGAAAAAGGTATTTTGGAAATGATTGAAATCCAGGAAGAGTTAGCTGCGAAAATTAATCCGGTGAAGTTTATTGTTGTTGAACCGGAAATAGATCCATTACTTTACAAGAGCGTTAAAGAGTTTTCAACCAAAATCAAAGAGACGTTAAGTAATCCTAACAAACAGGGACGCGAAAGCGCGACTTTTGATATGATTAAGGAAATTGAGTCTGAACTTAAAGAAAAATTCCCTGAATCTGTAGGAATCCGCGATTTAATTGAAAAAGAGATTAAACATACTCTCCGTGCAGTAATATTAGATGATAATCGTCGTCCTGATGGAAGAAAAGATGATGAAATTAGAAATATTACCTGCGAAGTTGATATTTTACCGATAGTTCATGGTAGTGCGTTATTCACTCGTGGTCAAACACAGGCTTTAACAGTACTTACTTTAGGTGGTGTTGGTGAAGCCCAGGATATTGATACCATTAATCCTGAAGACGTAAAACGCTACATGCATTATTATAATTTCCCACCTTATTCAGTGGGTGAAGTCAGAATGATGCGAAGTGCTGGCAGACGCGAAGTCGGTCATGGTGCATTGGCAGAACGCGCATTAGTACCTGTTTTACCGTCAATCGATGAGTTCCCGTATACAATCAGAATAGTATCTGAAGTATTGGAATCAAATGGTTCATCTTCTATGGCATCAGCATGTGGAAGCACATTGGCGTTAATGGCTGCTGGTGTTCCCATTAAAAAACCTGTTGCTGGTATAGCGATTGGTATGGTTAGTGATGAAACCCGGGCAAGACTGTTAACAGATATTCAGGGTGTTGAAGATGGTTCAGGCGATATGGACTTTAAAGTTACTGGAACTGTTGATGGTATTACAGCTATTCAAATGGATGTAAAACGTGGTGGTTTAAGCCGAGAATTATTGGCTGAAGCATTTACCCGCGCAAGAAACGCCCGTGTATTTATTATTGGAAAAATCCTTGAATTATTACCGGCACCACGCACAGAAATGGCAGCAACTGCCCCCCGTGTATTAGTTTTGCAGATTAATCCTGAGAAAATAGGCGAAGTTATTGGACCAGGCGGTAAAGTTATTAAGAAAATCCAGTCTGACCTTAGTGTTAAAATTGATATTGAACAGGATGGAAAAGTATTTATTGCTGCTCCAAATGGTGAAGCCGCAACTGCCGCCAGAAACTTTATTGACGCAATAACCCGCGACATCGTTGAAGGTGAAGTATATGTAGGTAAAGTCGTAAAAATTATTAATGTTGGAGCTATTGTAGAAATTGCTCCGGGACGCG
The DNA here is from genome assembly GCA_964573385.1 of uncultured bacterium. Lineage (GTDB taxonomy): Bacteria > Armatimonadota > Hebobacteria > CAIYQO01 > CAIYQO01 > JBAXQQ01. Next base: position 3,905 of record CAZNLA010000049.1, on the reverse strand, counting down.
ACGGCATGGTGCATATATCTCAATTGGCTAACGAAAGAGTTGAACGGGTTGAAGATGTTGTTAAGGTTGGCGACGAGATAGCTGTGAAGGTGTTGGAACGTGACCCATCAGGCAAATTGCGTTTATCACGTAAAGCTATGTTGCCACCGTCATCCGGCGACGGTTCGCATGCAATCAAGCAGGAAAGAAAAGAAGTTAATCCTAATTCAGAACCTGCCGTTGCAAGAAGAAGCGACAAACCACGACGTCGTTTTTAAGTTTAACATATAAATAGACACCCCTATTTGAGGGAGTAGGGGTGTTTTTTAATTGTTTCTCAATTTCATATATAGGTCGTATATAAAATGAACAATAATATTTCCGCAAAAGAACGAATGAGCATTAAACGGCAGTCTATGCCATCGCAAGATTCTCAAATCAGAAAAAAGAACTTCCGTGAAGTTAATTCTGGTTTGAATGATGAAGCAGTTATGCTTGAAGCTGCACGTTGTTTGCAATGCAAAAAAGCTAAGTGTATTACCGGATGTCCGGTTATGGTTGATATCCCCAAATTTATTAATTCTGTTGCTGAAGGTGACTTTTTGGCTGCGGCTCAATCGCTGTTAGCTGATAACGCTTTGCCTGCCGTTACCGGCAGAGTGTGCCCACAGGAAGTACAGTGCGAAGTAGAATGCATTTGCGGTATTAAAGGCGAACCGGTAGCAATAGGTAATATTGAACGGTTTGTTGCAGACTGGGCGAGAGACAACAATTTTTATTCTGCTAATGAATCTGTAAAAACCGGAAAGAAAGTTGCCATAGTTGGTTCCGGACCAGCTGGTTTAACCGCCGCAGGAGAATTAGTAAAATTTGGTCATGATGTTATAATTTATGAAGCTTTTCATACTCCTGGAGGTGTATTAGTATACGGTATTCCAGAGTTCAGGCTTCCCAAAGCTATAGTATCAAATGAAGTTGAAAGATTAGAAAAATCCGGTGTGAAGATAGAATGTAATGTGATTATTGGAAAAACATATACATTACCGGAATTACAGGAAAAGTTCGATGCAGTATTTATTGCGAATGGTGCCGGTTTACCAGTCTTTATGAATGTTCCTGGTGAACATTTCAAAGGTGTATATTCTGCAAATGAGTATTTAACCCGAGTAAACTTAATGGCAGCTTATAGTTTTCCTGAAGTAGACACTCCTGTATTAAAAGGTCAACGTGTAGCTGTAATTGGTGGTGGTAACGTTGCGATGGATGCAGTTCGAACAGCAGTGCGCTTAGGTGCAGATTCTGCATCAATTATTTATAGACGTGGTATGGCCGAATTACCCGCACGTGTTGAAGAAGTACATCATGCTGAAGAAGAAGGTGTACAGTTTGAACTCCTTACTGCACCAGTGGAAGTAATCGGAAATGCTGAAGGTTGGGTGACCGGTTTAAAATGCATAAGAATGGAACTGGGTGAACCGGATTCAAGCGGACGCAGAAGACCAGTGCCAAAGAAAGATTCTGAGTTTATAATTGATTGCGATATGGTTGTTGTAGCTATCGGTACTTTGGCTAATCCATTGTTAACCAGAACTGCTCCGGATTTACAATTGAATAAATGGGGTAACATTGTGGCAGATGAAAATGGCCAAAGTTCAATCCCTGGTGTTTTTGCTGGCGGAGACATTGTTCGTGGTGCCGCAACAGTAATTCTTGCAATGGGAGATGGTAAAAAGTCTGCTAACGCAATTAATGAATTTTTAAATAATCAGACCAAAGCATAAAAGTAAACATTAAATCAGGACTTTTATTTCATATTGAAAATAAAATTCCTGTTTTTTCTTTTTTTCAAGATAGATATCTGGACAATTAAGCATAATGATGGTATTGTAAATGTCAGAGATATTCAGACGGCATTTGTGCCGTCTGTTTTTCATTATCCCCTGCTGTTAATCATAAAGTAGGGGATTAAGTTTGTATATATTCGGAAATCTAAACAGCGGAGTACAAAAAGTGAACACTGTAAAGTTGACTAAACGCGGTTATGAAAAACTTCATGCCGAATTAAGAGAATTAATTGATGTGCGCAGGCCACAAGTTATGGGTGACCTGATACAAGCACGTGAATTTGGTGATATATCAGAAAATGCTGAATATGAAACAGCAAAACGTGACCAGGGTATGACTGAAGGCAGAATACATGAATTAGAGTCAATATTATCAACTGTTGAAATTATTGATTTGCCTAAAAAGGTAAGCGAAGCAGTCATAGGTGCTAAAATTAAAGTTGAAAATTTAGCCGGTGGCAAACAACGTGAATATGTTCTGGTTTGTGAACAGGAAGCGCACCTGGAAGAGATATATCTTTCTGTAGAATCACCATTGGGTAAATCATTATTCGGTAAAAAAACCGGAGATATTGTTGAATTTATGGCACCTGCCGGATTGCGTAAGTTTAAAATTATTCAAATTTCAGTTTATTCCGGCGAATAGAAAACTTTTTTATTAATTTAGCGTATTAACCGGTGTAGATATTCTTCACCGGTTTTATACGTTAATATTGCAGGTTTAATGAAAATTAATATAGTTTTATCTTTAATATTTTGCTTTTTAATAAAAATGGCAGTTGCTGAAATGCTTGAAAAGGATATCGTATCACTTATTGATAATGGAGAATATGAATCGGCTATTATCGCGATATCAAAAAACAGTAATGATAAAATTGAAAAAAGATATTTGATGGGAAGAGCTAAATTCGGACTAAGACTTTATAAAGAGGCGGCAGTATCTTTTGAAGCAGCGATTAATGATGGAGAAATCGAGAAAAATCTGTTGTTATGGTGGGCAAGGTCACTTAGAAACGCGGGTAATCCAAGTAAGGCATTAAATGTATATCAGCAAGCATATAATGAAGATAAAAAAAACCAGATTATAATTGGCGAATATACTGCTGTTAAAGCGCTAAATGGTGATTACTCAGAAGCGAGTAATTTATTTGCGCAGATAACAAATCCTGACAATAAAAATAAAGCAGAGAAATGGCGGGAATTACTGAAACCATTAGTTGAGTCTATGAACCTGGAACCAGCGAAATTGCATAATATTGATGGGATTGTAGTATGCGCAAATAATGATAAACAAATAGATAAATTGGAAAAAATCGCATTACACGCGAAATTAGAAATAGAGAAAAAGATGATGGTTCAATTACCATCTTTTAGATTTTTAATCTTTTCTAATAAAGAATCTTTTTTGAAATATTCAAAAGCCGTTCATAATTTAAATAAGGCAGTTAATAGTCCGGCATTTACACTCCCCGGGGTATTGGCTATATGGAATCCTGATAATTGGGATACACCACCGCATAATGAAGATGAAGTACCGGGAATTTTAAAACATGAAATGGCGCATTTGGCAATATCCGCCATTACCCGTGGAGAGAGCATCCCATTATGGTTGAATGAAGGTTTAGCATGTAAATATGGTGGCGGTATTGACGGAGTAATTCCGGATAAATTACCAAAGCTTTCATTTACTGAAGTTGATTCATTATTGAACAGTGATGATGAAAAAACACAATTAAACGCATATTTTGTTACTCTTCACAAAGTAGATATCATCACCAAAGATATGAATATGATTAATATTTACGATATGCTTATTTCTCTGGCAGATGGTGACAGCATAGATTCTGTTTTGAAAAGATTTACCGGCAAAGAATTACGTGATTTTAATGATAAATAGAAGATAGTGATTATTAAATCTCTTCCAGAAACCAGATAAAAACGGTAATATTTATAAAAATATAAAAAGCGATGGAAATTAATACAATGAAAGTAAACGAACAAATAACTGCCATGAAACGTGGTGTTATAGAATTAATCAGCGAACACGAATTAAAAGAAAAACTTTCTTTAGGTAGACCATTA
>CAZNLA010000048.1:0-17969 GCA_964573385.1 uncultured bacterium | reverse complement strand
CATATACAGAACGAATATGCCGCTTTTTGTGTTGCGGATACCGCATTGGGCGATGGGGGTTGGCAACGCCTGACTCCTGTGCAATATTGTCTTCCTCAACATGATCGTGCTGTCTATGTGACAGCCTATGGGCAATCCGCAGATGTATTGGCACTGGGTGCGGGGGCTGCCGGGCAGTGTGGACCATTAATGTATCTCAATACGCCGGATATTGCTGCTTATCTCGCTGGTTGGAACAGCGAAACAACCATATTCCCACAGGTCATTAAGCGTCTTACTCCCTATACGGACTTGTGCTACTGGTATCGGTTGAGTGAGGGATTAACACTGAATCTTCGGGAGTTTCCCGATGTGTCCCCACCGCTGACTCAACTCCTTACTGAACTTGTAAATCTCGAACTCGTACAGTTGGATGACAAGATTGCTACTTTAACGCAAAGCGGGCGCTTTTGGGCTGGGAATATTGCTGGAATGATCAGCGAAATTATTCGGGACTTGGCGCAGTGTAATCATCCAAACGATTGATTCAACCTATAGAAAGAAATTAGCGTTTGTCAGCTCTTTGACTGATTGCATTTTAATCAATTCATGATATAATAATTTTGGTAATTTGAGACAACAGACATATTAGCTCGAAGAGATGGCTCTACATGATTGAAGATATATTAACGGAAATGGTGGCACTATGACTTTACCGGAACATACTATCGGCATGACTATCTTATGCTCTGTGGATGGCACTATTCAGCACATCCTGCATGATGACATAGGCGTAGCTGATCGTATCGGGACAGGTCAGCCGTTCTCACTTTTGTTGGATCGCGGTAGTATTGGCAAGTCAGTTGATTTTCTCATGGCAATCCAGGCACATGGCATTGCAATCGGGTGGGAGTTGAATATTGTACGCGACAAAACCCCTCTTTCTATGCATTTTACCGGTGGACTTATTAACGAGCAAATTTTACTGGTTGGGGCACGCACCAATACTGATATTTTGTTCCTGTATGAGGATTTGTTGCGGCTCAATAACGAACAGATGAACGCCTTGCGCGCCGCGCTGAAAACGCAGTATGACCAGGTACGGCAGGCAGCCCAGCAGGATAGCACCCTTTACGATGAAGTGACGCGTTTGAATAACGATCTCATGGTGGCGCAGCGCGCGCTTGCAAAAGCCAACGCAGAACTTGAGCAGCTTAGTGCGCTGAAGAACCAGTTCCTTGGCATGGCTGCCCACGATTTGCGTAGCCCGCTGGGTGCAATCCTTACTTACAGCGAGTTTCTAATTGATGAAGCCGCACCGGCATTGACCAGTGAACAACAGGAATTCCTTGCGGTGATTCACACATCTACAGATTTTATGCTCAAGCTGGTAAATGATTTGCTGGATATTGCCATTATTGAATCAGGACAACTATATCTCGATTTAGAACCGACAGATTTGACCTTCGTGATTCGGCACACAGTCGGTGTATATCGAGCACTTGCAGCGAAAAAAATGATTACAATCTCACTTGTTGAGACACCACTGCCTGCATTGTTACTTGATGCCGCCAAGATTGAACAAGTAATTAATAATCTGCTGGGCAACGCGATGAAGTTTTCTCCTGCAAACACAACCATTACTGTGGGCATTGAGAAATACCCGACTGAAATACGAGTTTGGGTGCAGGACCAGGGTCCAGGCATTCCTGAAAATGAACGTGAAAAGCTTTTCCATCTTTTTCAACGCACCAGTGTCCGTAGTACTGCAGGGGAGAAAAGCACCGGACTCGGGTTGGCGATTGCCCAAAGAATCATTCAGGGACATGGTGGGCGAATTAATGTGGAAAGCCAGGTTGGACAAGGAACAATATTTACAGTGATTCTACCATATCTTTCGAATGAAGAATCGGCAAATGAATAACAACCCTTCAATACTTATTATTGATGACGATCCCATGATCAGGATAGCTACAACCAGATTGCTGAGAGCACAAGGATATGCGGTTGATGAAGCCGCCGATGGCTTAACAGGCATACAGCATGCACTCGAACATCGACCGCAATTGATACTATTGGATGTAAACCTGCCAGATATGAATGGCATAGAAGTTTGCGCGCAACTGAAAGCTAACCCGGAATTAGATGAAACATTCATTGTTTTGATATCCAATTCCGTTACAGATTCTGATAGTCAATCCCGCGGTATTGAATCAGGCGCAGATGGCTATATCGCCCGTCCAATTCCTAATAGGGAACTACTCGCTCGCGTCCAGGCTTTTTTTCGGATTCACGCTGCGGAAACGGCATCGCGTGTAAAGGCTAATCAACAAAGTGTACTGGTTGAATTAGGACAACTCGCATTAGCTGACGTGGAGCTTGATGAATTGTTTACAGCCACGGTGAAACTTTCTGCGCGCGCCTTACATGTTAAAGGTTGCTACATTCTGCGTTTGTTGCCTGATAATGTCTCACTTGTAATAGCTGCAGGGGAGGGTTGGCCAAATCGATTGATTGGACAAATCATTATGATGGATACTGATATTTCGAAGAAAATGGTGTCATTAAGCGCTACTCCACCATTGGTGATGAATCGTGATATCATGGATATTAATTTCAATTTACCTGAAGTGCTTCTCAATGAAGTCGTCGATTGCTTGTATACTGTTTTACAAGGTGAAAAGGGACCATATGGGCTTATAGGTGTTCACGAATCCGGTATCCGGGTGTTTTCATCTGATGATGCTCGATTCTTGCAAGCACTCACTAATTTGCTGTCACTGGCTATAATGCGTAAATAAGCGGTGGCCAACATACAGTATATTGCGATGCATGATGGATTAACCGGATTATACAACCGTGGCTACTTTAATGAAGAGTTCAGTCGATTGCAAAGTAGTCGACAATATCCGATTAGCATTATAATGGTAGATGTGGATGGCTTGAAGATATTGAATGATGTATATGGCCACGCTGTCGGTGACCGATTACTTCAAATCTTTAGTACAGTGTTGCGCGGGGTATTTCGCGCTGAAGATGTGGTAGCACGCATTGGGGGTGACGAATTCGCTGTGCTGTTGCCGAATGCCGGTCAGATTATTGTGGAAGCGAAGATTCAGCAGATTCGTCATATTATTACCAATGAACATTTCGATTTACCTGATAAATATCAGCTTAGCATTTCTATGGGCTATGCGACCGCCGGGCAGGCTGTTGAGTTAGTGAAGGCACAACAAACTGCCGATGTGATGATGTATCAGGAAAAAGCAGAACATTATCGGGTGATGAATTACAATCGGGAACCGTGATGGGAGAATTAAAAATGACGCAGACACCGCCATTCACGATACTGGTTATTGACGATACACCTGAAATCCTCGTAAGCACGACTCGCCTCCTCACTTCGGTTGGATATGCTGTGCTGACTGCCGTGACGGGTGTTGAAGGATGGCGACTGGCTCAGGAACAGCATCCCGATCTCATTTTATTGGATATCGTTTTACCAGATGTCGATGGTGTCGAGTTGTGCCAGCAGATGAAGTCTGACGTGCAGATTCAGCAAGCACTGATTATTCTCCTTTCCAATATCAAAATTACCTCTGCTGACCAGTCCAAGGGTCTGGAACAAGGCGCTGACGGCTACATTGCACGGCCTATTGCCAACCGTGAATTGCTTGCGCGCGTTGCGGCATATGTCAGAATTAAGCGCACCGAGGACGCACTCCGCACTGCACTCAATGAAATCAATACTTTGCGCGGTATCCTGCCTATCTGCATGCACTGCAAGAAAATCCGCGATGACCTGGGTTACTGGAACAAATTGGAAGTATATATTCAAAATCATTCTGATGCTAAATTCAGCCATGGAATATGTCCCGAATGTGCAGAAAAAATTTATCCAGAAGACTCAAGCACAGTAAATAAGACAGGACCATTGTCACCCGGGAGGCTTTGATGACTTTTGATATTCGCACACTCGCGATGATATTGGGAATCATCAGTCTTCTCCAGGTCATCATCTTTGCCTTTCATGCTACGATTAACCGCACATCACAAGAAGCCAGATGGTGGTTGTTGTGGAGTGGCACTGCTGCGGTTGCGTTTGTCTTTGTACTGTTGCGGCCGATACCTTCTCTTTATCACATCTCCATAATTGCTCAAAATATACTGATTACGCTTGCACTGACTTTTCTTTATATAGGGATGATGCGTTTTCTTGGAGTAAGTGTGCGTCGAGAACTGATTATTACGTTTCTATCAGTGTTTATCGCGGTGCAGATATATTTCACCTATGTGGTCGATAATATCGCAATACGGACGATTGAGATATCTGTAACATGGGCAGTCATAGCATTTATCATTGCACACAGTCTTTTCCTCCATAAACGCCGTGCCATCAACGCTTCCGCGACCTTCCTCGCTATTGCGTTTATAGTGCATGGGTGCCTATTCCTTTTTCGTGCATCCTTAGTATTGATAGGTGTGAATGTTGCCGATTTCTTCACACCATCCCTATTTAATGTGAGTGCTTTGCTGGACGGTATCATCGTCAGTACCCTCTGGACCTGTGGTATCATTATTATGGTCAACCAACAGGCCAATGCAGACATTGAAGAAGCCAAATCACATTTTGAAAGCATCTTCAATACCAGTCCTGATGCGGTATTAATTACTAGCTTAACTGATGGTATTATTGTGAATGTGAATGATGGATTCACAGCACTTACTGGCTTTGCCCGTGATGAAGTAATCGGAAAATCAAGCCTGGATGTCCCAATCTGGGAAAATCCAACGATGCGTCTGCAGGTCATTACCGCATTGACCGAACGGGGAAGTTGCGAAAACTTTGAAACGAAGTTTATACGGAAAAACGGGAGTCAGGTCATTGGCAACCTTTCCGCCACAATTCTCATGATAGACGACATTCCGTATATAATAAGTGTCACACGAGATATCACCGAGAGTAAACAGACCGAGGCGTCACTGCGCAAGGCATTGGAAGATATCCAAGTTCTGCGTGGTATCCTGCCGATCTGCATGCATTGCAAAAAAATCCGCGATGATCATGGCTACTGGAGTCAGGTGGAAGTGTATATCCGTAATCATACAGAAGCCGAATTCAGTCATGGTATTTGTCCAGAATGTATAGATAAGTATTATCCTTAAATGAATGAAAGTGTGAACACAGTCGATAATTTGTAATTACTGTTATGTTATTTGAAAACCTTGTAAAAACAAAGTGTGACATACACCTTTCCGGTTTCGCTACTTGATATCAGTCTCCTTGGGATAGAAAAACTGATTTGCTATATTTAAATGGCTACATTAATCTTTACAAAAATATTACCAAAATATGAAATCTTTGTTAAATCGGTAAAATTTAATTAAAAATTAAATTTATGATAGATTTACCATGTTAAAATAGCGCATGAAAAAATTTCTTGTGGCATTTATAATTATAACTGTTGTTGTCAGTTATTTTGTTGTATCAAGGGTTAAATTACCTGTCCGTATTTTTAATACACGAAAACCGACAAATGATTTTTACATGAAATTAGCATTTGCCGGTGAAGATATTGTGGATCCGAAGATTAAATATGATGCTAAATATCAGCATCTTGCTTATCCTGGTGGTGATGTGCCGGCAACAACAGGTGTCTGTGCTGATGTCATAATCCGGGCGTATAGAAAGTTAAAGATTGACCTGCAGGTATTGGTGCATGAAGATATGAAACAGAACTTCAATAAATACCCGAATAAATGGGGATTAACATCACCGGATACAAATATTGACCATCGACGTGTATATAATTTAAATACTTTCTTTAAACGCAAAGGTGTTTCTTTACCAATAACTAAAAATTCAAAAGATTATACCCCGGGTGATATAGTAATATGGAGATTTTATAACGGTATGACACATATAGGACTGGTTACCAGTGTAAAGGCCCCAAGTGGCAATTATTATATAGTTCATAATTGGGGTGGGGGACAGGTTATGGAGGATGTTCTATTTAACAGTGAGATATATGGGCATTACAAATACAAAAAGTAATGAGGAACATGAAGAACCTATCTGAATTGTAGGGAATGCCGTCCCCGGCATTCCGTTAATATGGAGTTTATATCTTAAAGAGGAATGCCGGGGACGGCATTCCGTACAGAAATGATAGATATATGAGATGGTCGTTTCAACATGTTTTACGATCGGTCTTTGAACTTGTCGAAGAGAATTTGAGCGAATTTCCTGATTTTATAATACGTTTTCCTCCTGATAAAATTTAATTAATTAATTTTATTGGCAACTATAGTGAGATATTTTTATAATTTTGCCAATAAGGACTATTAAGCCACGGGTTTTCACGCTATAATAAGCAAAACAATTGCGTGCTTAAGGACATAGTTGTGACTGAACAATCAATTTATAGGGAAAAAGAGATCCCCGAGTGGCAGGCCAAACCTGTTTTGTGGTGGGTTGTTTTTTCTGTTATATATATCGTTTGCGATTCGTTAGATTTTTACGGATTCTCGCTGAATAAAAACGCGGGTGTATCAGGTGAACAATATCCTGAAATTTTACGATTTTCTTTCGGAATTATGTTGGCCGCGTTTGCTATTTTGCGGTACCGCGCCTGGCCATTTACTATATTAGTAACTGTTATTCTTCATTATATTATCGCCGCGATATTCAATGTCGCAAATGCTACAACTCCCACCATGACATTTTATCTGGGGTCATTAATTCAGGCTGCAGTTGCTGGTTTGGCGTCTCATATGTTTTTAGAAGGTGCCCCAAAGTTTGACCATTGGCGGTCATGGATTGGATATATCTTAATTTACATACTTATGGCACCGACAGTCGCCGGGGCATTTGCTGTAATCGCCGAACAAGCCTTTGATACCCGTTTCTTCACATCATTTGCCGAGACCGCTATGCTGGCAATAGCTACTCACGCGGCAATCACCCCATCTATTTTTGTGGTGTTAGATGAATACTATAAAAAAGATAGCCGTCCTGCCGGCAGAATATTAGAAGGTATATTAATTTTCCCGATATTGATAATTTTAAATTTAATTGCCTTTGTCGGGGTTAAATCTGATTCTATTTTTGCGCCTGTATCCATATATCTTCCTTTGCCTATATTGGTTTGGTCGGTTGTGCGTTTTGGCATAACCGGTGCCAGTTTCAGCCTTCTTACCACCTGTATTGTCGCCGTTGTTGGATTTAATAATAAATTAGGGCCATTTTATTCATTATCACCAAATGTTCCTTTAGGCATTTCTATTGTCAGTGCTCAGTTGTTTTTATTAATTGTAGCATTGATTGTCTATGGATTTAACTCTATTTTGTATCAATTAATCACCATCGAAGCTAGTACTATTACATTGGAAAGCAGATACCGGTTATTATTTGAAAGAATGATGCAGGGAGTTTTATACCTGCGAAACTCCGGACAGATAACTGATGCCAATCCTGCCGCGGAGAGAATCTTTGGTATTTCACATGATGAGCTATTAAACCGGAATATTAATGATAAAAATTGGGCGGCAGTGCGCGAAGACGAATCACCATTTCCTGTATGGGAATATCCATCAAATATTGCCGTACGTACCGGTAAACCAGCATCTGCTACAATGGGTATGTATAACCCACGTGAAAATTCATATCGTTGGGTATCAGTAGACGCAGTGCCGGAGTTCCGGCATGGGGATGATCATCCGCGTGAATTATTTCTGACAGTTAATGACATTACACTGGTGAAAAATGCAACAGATGCCCTGCAGATGGAAGAAGAAACATATCGCGCGTTGTCTGAATCATCTCCGGATTCAATTATTCATGTTGACAAGAAATGTATTATAAAACGTGCCAATCAACGTTCTGCATTGGCACATGGTTATAGAAATGTAGATGAAATTGTTCAGGCTAATTTGTCTGTAACCAGTATGGTTGCTGATAAAGATAAAGAACGTTTAAGTACCTTTATCCAGACAATTTTTGATAAATGCTTTCAGAAATCAGATGTCTTTACTGCCAAAAGAAAAGATGGATCCACATATCAGGTTGAAATTAACGGCGCACCGGTATTAAATGATACCGGACTACCGGAAGTTGTGGTGTTGATTGAACGTGATATAACTGAACGAATGCGTACTGACCAGGTTATGAAAGAAGGGGAAGAGCGCCACCGGTTAATTGTAAACAGTGTAAGTGAAATTATAATTGTATTTGATTATGATGGTGTTTTTCGATTTTTAAATAAACAGGCAGCACAAACACTGGGTGGAGAAGTTCCCGATTTTATCGGACGTACCATGTTTGATATCTTCCCACCGGATGTAGCGAAATATCAATTGGATAATGCCAGAGGCGTAATTGATTCCGGCGTTTCAATTACTCAGGATGATGCTACCTCTATACGTGGAGAAATTATATGGTGGCAGGTAACAATGTCACCGTTAACATATGAAGGCAGAAAAGCCGCACTATTCCTGGCGATGGATATAACCGGCAGAAAACAGGAAGAAGAGGCACGGATTAATTTTGAACAGAAAATGCGAAGTTCGCAACGCATTGAAGCAATCGGAAGATTAGCAGGCGGTGTTGCGCACGACCTTAACAACCTGTTGTCTCCAATGATTGGGTATACTGAATTGGCATTAGTACAGATGCAACAGGATAACCCATTATTGCCGATTTTAAACCAGGCACTGCAAGCAGCTGAAAAAGCGCGTCAGTTGACACGGCAATTACTGGCATATGGCAGAAAACAAGTGTTGGAAGTTAAAGCGTTAAGTATGGTTTCGTTAGTTGATGATTTTTCAATGATATTGCGCAGTATGGTAGGTGGTAAAATTGAATTAATAACCCGAATGTCACCAGATCTTTGCGTAGTAAAAGCAGACCCGTCGCAAATGCAACAGGTAGTAATGAACTTTGTCGTTAATGCCCGTGACGCAATGGCAGATGGTGGCGTAATAACCATGATAGTTGATGAATGTGATATAACCGAGGCGGAAATAGAAAACTGGAGTGACCTGAAGGCATCGCGATATGTAAGGTTAATGGTTACTGATACAGGTTGTGGTATGAACGATGAAACTATCCAGCATATTTTCGAGCCATTTTTCACTACTAAAGCCCCGAATAAAGGCACAGGGTTAGGATTAGCCACTGTATATGGAATAGTTAAACAACATGGTGGCGATATCAAGGTTACCAGTGCTGTTGGTAAAGGAACAACTTTTACCGTATTATTACCTGCTGTGGAAGGATTTGTTGAGATAACCAGTGCTACCGGAGAAACCACCAGTTTAAGTAATGTTCCTATTAAAACAACTTCTGTTTTAGTTGTAGAAGATAACGACCTGGTGCGGGCGTTGGCGGTAGATATTTTAAAAGCTCGTGGTTTTGAAGTCTTCAGTACACTTGATCCATTAGAAGCAATCGATATATTCCGAACAAATGAAGATAAAATTAATTTATTAATTACTGATATTGTTATGCCCAAATTAAATGGCCGCGAGTTAGCACAGCGATTATTAACTATTAAACCGGAATTAAATGTAATTTATGTATCCGGTTATTCAGAAAATGTAATCGCCACAGAAGGTATGTTGGCTCAGGGAACCCATTTTGTACAAAAACCATTTACCATGTCATCATTATTACAAAAAGTAATTGATGTCTTAAGCGTAAAAGAATAAACAGGATAGAAGGATGTGGAAGATGAATTTAAAGCGGATATTTCTGGTTGCAGCAATATGCATAGCAACTGTCCACGTGTATGCCCAGGGTGCGGATACAACCGATGTTGGTTATCGAAAAATGCTGGAAAAAGCAGTTTCTGTCATTAAACCGGCATTAGTTCGCATTCATGTAATCTCGACAGAGTTTGAAGATGGAAAAGAGATGAAGCAGGAAGGATATGGAAGCGGCATTATTATTCGCGACGATGGATATATAGTTACAAACCATCACGTTGCCGGTAAAGCAATATTTATATCCTGCACCATGAGCAATAAAGAGGAAATAAAAGCCGACTTAGTGGGCACTGATGCCTTAACTGATATTGCTGTCCTTAAATTGCGCATACCTGCAGATAGAAAATTTGTTCCCGCTGTCTTTGGTGATTCTGATGCTGTTAAAGCAGGTGATTTTGTTCTGGCCATGGGTAGTCCATTAGCATATTCTCAGTCAGTAACTATGGGTATCGTCAGTAATACGGAATTGGTAATGCCGGATTATGATGGTGGTTACTTAAGCCTTGATGGTGAAGATGTTGGTAGTGCCATTCGTTGGATAGGGCATGATGCGGCTATCTTCCCGGGTAATTCCGGTGGTCCATTAGTGAATATGGCCGGTGAAATAATTGGTATCAATGAAGTTGACCTTGGATTATCTGGCGCAATCCCCGGTAATTTAGCAAAAGAATCAGCGGAATTATTAATTAAAGATAAAAAAATAACCCGTAGTTGGTTCGGTTTTTCTTTCCAAAAAATCACTGCGGTCATGAAAGATTCCAAAGGGATTTTAGTTACATCTACTATGCCGGGTTCACCTGCGGATAAAATAGGTTTAAAAACTGGTGATATTATTACATCAATTAATGGTAAAGATGTAGATGTAAGGACAGATGAAGATGTGCCGGTATTTAACCAGATGTTGTTTAAATTGCCAATAGGTAAAGAAATTGATATAAAATTTCTACATAAAGATAAAGAAGTAATAACTAAAATAATTCCGGTTGTCAGACCTGCAATTATTGAAAAAGAGACATATATTAGTACATGGGGAATGACGGCGAATACCGTGCCGGAAATGGATTTACTTAAAAATAAGAAAATTAAATGGGGTATACAAATAGCAAGTCTGCAGGAAGGTGGGCAGGCAGGAACAGCAAAACCACCATTGGCTTTCGGTGATATTATTACATCAATCGATGGTAAAGAATGTAAAAATATTGATGATTTGTTAAAAATATCAAAGACAGCGACTGATGGTAAAACTGATTTAGTGCCGATAACGGTTGAGTTTACCAGAAATCATGAGCAGTTAATGACCGTCGTCCATGTCGGCGAACGTGATAAAGTAACCCGTGGGATGGAAAAAATGCGTCCGTGGTTACCAATCAAGGTTCAGGTGTTAACAGGTGATATGGCAGAAGCAATGGGGTTGGAAGGGCGGACAGGGGTAAGAATAACACGTATTTACCCGAATACCGAAAAAGAAACCACCGGGCTTAAATTAGGTGATATTATCATAGCCATTGATAATCTGCAGATAGAAACCACTGAACCGGAAGAGATTGATACATTTAATGATATGATTCGCCAATATTCTATAGGTATGACCGTTGCTTTAAAAATAATTCGGGACAAAAAAATAATTACTGTAAAAATCAAATTGTCACCGTCACCACGGTCTCCACGTGATATGACAACATATGAAGATAGCATTTGCGGTTTTGGTGCGCGAGATATTACATGGTTTGACCGTGCTGATAACGAGTGGTCAAAAGATTTGACTGGTGCTTTTGTTGAAAGTGTTGAGGATTCAAGTTGGGCCGACCTTGCTGATTTGCAAACTGGTGATTTGATTATAGAAATGAATGGTAAACCAGTAACCAATTTATTTAGTCTGAAAAAGATACTGGAAGAGATGAAGGCCACTAAACCGGAGTCAGTGATGATAAAATCTATGAGCGGTAATGATGTGAAAATTGTTCTAATGCGTCTGGTGTGGCCAATTCACTAATAGCTAAGTAATCAAAACTCATTGATTTAAGTAAAATTTAGATGATACATTAAAGGTAAAATGATGAATATAAAAAGCAATGGTATGACATTAGCAGATGTGGCTTATAAAGCTGGTGTTCATCCCAGCACTGCTGGTGCTATATTAAATGATACTTCGACTAATACACGTGTTTCTCCGGAAACACGTGAAAGGGTCTTAGCCGCGGCAAAAGAATTAAATTATACACCTAATCTAGCTGCCCGTGGATTGCGAAAAGGTAAATTCTACACAATAGGGATTATCACACAATTTTACAGTCCGGAGTTGTCAGTCGTTAATAATTATACTGCCGGTTTGTTACATGGGGTTATACGTTGCGCGCATGCTAATCAATACAGCGTAATATTTCCGCATACAGTTTGGGATTACCGCAAAAAGGCCGTTATAGAAGTGCGGGGAAAAGGGATAGACGGTTATATTGTCATTGCCCCGCTTAAAAATAGTCAGTTAATCGAAAATATTAAAAGCTCCGGAATAGAACAGATAGTAATCGCCGCCCCTGCGGAAGAATGTAATATTCCAACTATAATGATTGATAACAGGGCGGGTATAAAAGCGGCCATTCATTACCTTAAGCAAATGGGACATACTAAAATCGCCTTTTTATCTGATGAATCGCATCAGTATGACTCTGAAATAAGGTTAGATGAATATATTTGTGAAATGAAAGATTTGGGGATATATAAAGAAAATTATATGATTCGTTTAAGTTATACCGGAACAAGTTTAAACACTCAACAATTTTATAATTTCATTACGCAATCCGACCCGCCGACTGCCGCAATAGCGGTGAACGATATTATCGCGGAAGATGTTTACCGGTGTATGGATAATTTGGCTTTAAAAATTCCTGATGATTTATCAATAATTGGTTTTGATGACAGTCCGGCATCAAAGTTGTTATCACCGCCGTTAACAACACTTCGCCAACCATTGTCAGAAATGGGTGTCATGGCTGCCACTTTACTTATCAATAAACTAAATAATAAAGAAGTATCATCAGAGACCATTTATTTTCAACCCGAATTATTAATACGAAAGAGTATCAAAGAAATTTAGAAATTAACCCATTAAATGCAGGATATAACCAGATAACTACGAAAGAATTAATACAGAGGTATTAATTATGAGTAAAAAACAAATATCAGATAAATTATATGATGCTTTTTGTGATATTCCAATTATAGACATCCACAGTCATCTGCAACCTGGCGCGCTTGATAATAATAAAATCGGCAGTTTGATTTCGTACCACATGTTGCGTTACCCATTACGCGCCACCGGTATTAACGAGAAAGAAATGTGGCCGGGACATGAAAGGATAGAAGACAAACCATATTGGCGAGAAATATTGCCTACCTTTACCGAAGATTTTGAAAATGGCCTGAAAAATATGCGTACCCAGGGATTTGGATGGTTATTGGAACAATTAATGGATAAATTATATGGCGTTAAAGGTCCGTTAACTGTAAATAATCTGCCGGAATTAACAGAAATATTTGAAGCCAAATACGCTGAAGGTGGTTGGGGACATAATATTTTAAAACAAGGTAAAATAGAAATAGTATTGGCAAGTAATTTACATGACAATGAAATGCCTGAACAATATGCTCCTTTTTATCGGCCAACAACAGAAATGTCATTGATGAATGGTACTCACGACTACATCCCCTGGGAGAAACGATTTAATTGGTGGCTAAGACATAATCCGGATAAAAAGTTCAGACGTCGCCAGACACTGGATATTGAGATAACCGGTATTGAGTCGTTACGGGCAGCAGCAGATATATATTTTAAAGATAATATTGTATGGGATGGTCGTGAAACATTTGTTGAATGGGTATCATCGTTAGCGGATTTTCGTCCTTTAACAGATGAAAGATCTGATATGCTAATTAAAAAGGCTGTTGCCGGCGAAGTTTTGACTGCTGAAGAATCCGGGTTAATGGAAGGGCTATTGATACGTGAAACCATCAGAGTCGTTTCTCAGTTTGTCTCTGTTGTCCAGTTGTGTTATGGCACCCAATATGTAACAGGTCAGATTCCGCACCCGTTCGCTAAAGCATCACCTGCATTTACCGGTACCTTTGGATACCTGTTGGCAGATTATCCTGATATACATTTTAATATGTTAGGAAGTTATGCACCGGATGAACAGGCGTTATGTTCATTATCTACAGCATATAACAATATGTCACTGGGTGGTTTCTGGTATCAAAATTTTTATGCGTCTATTATGGAAAATGGCTGGAATATGCGGTTAGATATGATGCCATTGGATAAAATTTGTGGATTTTTCAGCGACGGATATTGCGCGGAATGGATTTATGGCAGAGCAATGATGACCAGACGAGTAATGGCAAATGCATTGGCTGACAGAATTGAACGCGGATTTTGTGATGAAGAATATAGTATGCATATAGCGCAAACCACATTATATGACACACCACGGAAATTAATGGCAATTGATTCCAGTTATATGCCAAAACCTGAAATTTCTAACGAATAATGATATAATAGGCAACAACTCCGGTGTAAAAGCCGGAGTAATAATTTTCGGAGAATGAACTTATGTTAAGATTCATCCTTTATCTTGTTCGTTGGCAACTTTCAACCCCTATTCTTGCGCCTATTGTTGCTTTGTTTACACATCAAAAGATGTTTGACCCTACTCAATGGATGGCGGCAACTGTTGCAAACCTTATTGGTGGCGCAATATTTTTCTGGGTAGACAGATTTATCTTCAAAAGCAGCAAACTGGAAGAATGGGAGTTAATGAAGTCTGGTGAATGTTATGACTGCGGAAAAAATGACCTGGTGCGCAGATTAGTAAAAGCACCGGGTGGATATGACCGGACAGATGATTCTGCCCCCCAATATAGATGTAAGGATTGTTCAGAAAAAAAACTTAATCAGCTTAAAAAAGATGGAAAAATATCAAAAGATTAAAGTATGACACAAAATATAAAAAGACGGGTCAAATAAACAATGAAGCATTACTCATCAAAAAGAATATTAATTACCGGTGGTGCCGGTTTTATAGGTTCGCATTTGTGTGAAAGATTATTAAATGAAGGACATGAAGTTACATGTCTTGATAATTTTTTCACTAGCAGGCGTACCAATATAACTCATTTATTATCTAACCCGCATTTTGAACTTATACGTCATGATGTAACTTTACCATTGTATGTGGAAATTGATCAGATATATAACCTGGCATGTCCTGCCAGTCCGGTGCATTACCAATACGACCCGGTACAGACCGTTAAGACCAGTGTGCATGGCGCAATTAATATGCTGGGATTGGCAAAAAGAGTAAAAGCGCGAATATTACAGGCATCAACATCAGAGGTTTACGGTGACCCGCAGATTCACCCACAAGTTGAAGAATATTGGGGTAATGTTAATCCTATCGGTGTCAGGTCTTGTTATGACGAAGGAAAACGTTGCGCGGAAACATTATTTTTTGATTATCACCGTCAGCACAATGTTGATATTAAGGTTGTACGCATATTTAATACATATGGTCCGCGTATGCACCCAAATGATGGTCGGGTAGTATCTAATTTTATTATGCAGGCGTTACGTGGTGATGACATTACCATTTATGGCGATGGGCAACAAACACGTTCGTTTTGTTATGTAAGCGATTTGTTGGAAGGTTTTATCCGTATGATGGATACCCCGGCAGAAATTACCGGGCCCATTAATCTGGGAAATCCCGGCGAATTTACAATGCTGGAATTGGCTGAATTAGTAATAGAATTAACTAAATCAACATCCAAACTGGTGTATAAACCTTTACCCAGTGATGACCCAACCCGACGTAAACCAGATATATCAAAAGCTAAAACAACTTTAGGTTGGACACCAGTAATACCTCTTCGTGAAGGAATAGAGAAAACGATTACGTTTTTTAAAGCATTTGTTAATGAATAGTAATACCGTTATTAAAATCGGCATTGTCAGTGATTTGCACTATGCAAGATGTGATGAATATAATAGATTTAAAACGTTATCAAAGATAAAACTGACAGAAGCAATAGCTGCATTTAAAGAGTCAAATGTTGATTGCATAATAAATCTGGGTGATACTATAGATACTGCAGAAAACATTAACGAAGAGATTGAATTATGCAAAGAGATAATGGAGATATTTGATTCTGCTGTTATACCGGTTTATCATGTTATTGGAAATCATGATGTGGCGATGTTCACAAAAGATGAGTATCTTACCTTAATGCAGATGCAGAATGGATTTTACAGTGTTAATATAAATGGAATATCTATTTATATCTTAGATGGTAATTACCATGAAGATGGCAGTGATTTTAGTAAAAATAATTTCATGTGGGATAACGCGTGGATTTCGCAACAACAAATAGATTGGTTGGATTCTGAATTGCAAAGTCAAAACGTACCGGCAATTATTTGTTGCCATGAAAGGTTGGATGGCAACAAATATAAATCAACCGGGAATCCCCATGTGGTGAAGAACCATATGAAATTAAATGAGATATTACGAAAATCAAATAATATTATTGCGGTATTCAGCGGACATGACCATGCTGGATACATTGCAAATATTGATAATACATTATACTTTACCTGTCCCGCCATGGTTGTGGCAGAAACGACAGCATACGGAATAATAGAAATATTTGCGGATAACAGTATAAATATAGAAGGTGCGGGACGATTCCCCGGGTTATCCTGGCAAGTTTAAGTTTATCAATTTCTTCGTATTCTAAGGTATTATAAAGCAGGTAGCATATGGTTGTCTGTCTTAAAAAAAACGAATATATAGTTATTAAAAATATCTTAAAGGAGATATAAATGATTTATAAAGTTCATAAATCAACAGGTATTGAGTTATCTGCAATAGGTTTTGGCGGAATGCGTTTTGCAAATCAGGACGATCCTGAAGCATGCGCGGAATTAGTAATGGCAGCATATGATGCTGATATTAATTATTTTGATACCGCTATTGGGTATGGTAAATCTGAAGAATTATTTGGATTAGCATTAAAAGAAATGTTAAAAACACGTGCGACAAAACCATTTTATGTATCATCAAAAACATTTGCCGGCACACCGGATGACCTGCGCAGAGATATTGATATATCTTTAACCCGTATGGGTTTGGACTATATTGATTTTTACCATTTCTGGTGTTTAATGTCACCGGAAGCATATAATAATCGCAAACCTATTTTAAAAGAGTTTGAAAAATTAAAAGATGAAGGATTAATTAAGCATGTTTGTGTTTCCAGTCATATGAGTGGAAATGATATTGGTGATATGCTGAATGACTATCCTTTTGAATCAATATTACTCGGTTATTCACCGATGAACTTTAATTATCGCGAAATAGGATTACAGGCTGCTGCTGATAAAAACATGGGAATTGTTGTCATGAATCCACTGGGTGGTGGTATCATACCACAACGTCCGGACCTGTTTTCATTCCTGAAGACTTCTGAAGAAGAAACAGTTGTCGAAGCAGCATTGCGTTTCCTGATTAACGATGACAGAATAACCGTTACACTGGTAGGATTCAGCAACAAAGAACAGTTAAATGAAGCCATCAATGCCGTTAATGGTTATAAACCTATCGCTGTTGAACGTATAGAAGAAATGCGAAAATCTATGAAAGAATCGTTTGACCATATGTGTACCGGATGCCAATATTGCGACCATTGCCCGGTAGGTTTACCAGTACCGAAATTAATGGATTCCTATAATCAATATATGATGTCGAATAACAAACAAGACATCATAAACAGAATGAACTGGCATTGGGGATTGAATAATAAAGATAAAGCATATTTTGACCAGTGCACACAATGCGGTTCATGCGAAGCCGCCTGTACCCAACACCTGCCGATAATATCCAGATTACAGGAAATGGGCGAAATTGTAGAGGCTGCAGCGAAAAAATAGAAAGGGTAGATTGCAAATAATTAAATTGTAAATTGTTTAGGCTGCGATACACAGACGGTATCGCAGCCCGATGGTTTTCTTGTATAATACAGTCAATAGCAGAACCTTTTTTTAATGATTATAGATTGCAGTTCACCAAAAGCCCCACCTCGATGGAGATGGGAAGAACGTCAATCAGGGACTGACACTGAGTGGCGAAGCCAGGAAGGTGTCTTGTCTGTAACTTAAATTACCACAAAGCCAA
>CAZNLA010000047.1:0-18019 GCA_964573385.1 uncultured bacterium | reverse complement strand
CTTCAGTTGTGAACACGAAAATTTTCAATCAGAGTACTGCTGATTTTGCTATTACAACCGGTGCACCAACAGCATCTATCACTGTCACCGCCCCTAATGGCTACGAACAGTGGCAGCAAGGTTCGGCACACCCAATAACCTGGACATCAACCGGCGTCAGCGGAAATGTAAAAATCGAGTTATTTAAAGCCGGGATTTTAAACAGCACCATTTCATCCGGTATAGCTAATACCGGTATATATAACTGGACTATTCCGGCATCTCAAACTGCAGGTGTTGATTATCGGGTTAAGATCTCTTCAGTCGCTAACTCAACAGTAACTGACAGCAGTGATGCTAATTTTGCCATTACGATGCTGTCTTCTACCATCACCACACCGGTGCAAATGTTGCCGGTTGATAATTCTTTAAATATTAAAACTCCGGTTATTCTTGCCTGGCATCCGGTTGCTAATGCTGTCAGTTATGAATACGAGGTTTACAGTCCGGTAAGCACCACTGTACCGGTAGAGAAAAAGACCGTCACAACCACCACTGCGACTATTCAATATAATCTGGTGCCGGGTAATAAATATACCTGGCGGGTACGGGCGATTAGCGCTTCTGATGTAACAAGTGAGTTTTCACCGAAATGGTCATTCAGCACCATAGTTCTGACGGTTCCGTTGGATGCCCCAACATTGATATCCCCCGCGGATGGTGCAATTGATGTTCCGGCAGCAACAATATTCTCATGGAACGCGGTTACTGATGCCATCGCGTATGATATTGAAGTTTCTATCAACGCAAACTTTGCTAACAGGGTAACATTATCAACTACCGCGACCAGCCAAAAAGCAACGTTGGCCAATAACACCGTTTATTATTGGCGGGTACGCGCGAAAAAAGGTAATAATCTCAGTCCGTGGTCAGCACCAGGTACATTCACCACCATCGGATTCATTGCCACATCCGGCGTTGATGCTGCCATATCAAATTCCAAAGGTGGCAGTACGTTAATGGGGTTAGGCGTTATTAACGATACCGGTGACCTGCAAACAGTGCAATTAGAACAACCAGTTAATCGTCAGAGTGAGTTTTATGTTCTGGTGAAAAATACCGGCAACGAAACTGATAGTTTCGTTATCGCCAGCACATCAAAAATTGACAGTAAATGGAAAGTGAATATCTATGATATCAGTGGAATTGACCGCACACTGAAGGTATTTAATGGCGGTTGGTCAACATATAGCGTAAAACCAGGGGAATCAGTAAAGGTATTACTGCGATTTGCCGCGGTAAGTGGTATGGTTATTGATGAAAGTAATCCGCCTACCCAGTCAGTCACTATCACCGCAAAGTCAATCAAAGATATCACCGCCGGGTCAACAACCCCTGCGTCTGATACCGTTATTGGTACTGTGGTTTTAGTGAAAAGATCAGGTTTATAAATTACCGAACAGTATAAGCCGTTAGCAACTAAATCCGTATAATAAATGTTAGGGTTTCAGGTTGTAACTTTTATAAAGGTCACTTCGACATACTCAGCGACTGGTTACTGAGACTGTCGAAGTGACCTTAAAACTTTTACCCACCGGGTTTTCTGATTCGCATAGCGTGGCATATCGCCAGGCTTAACGCGTCGGTGGTATGGTCCGGCAGGTTGGTATCCGGCAGGTGTAACATGCATAGCACCATATGTTTTACCTGCATTTTTCCGGCACGGCCATTGCGGGTTAAGGCGCTTTTTACTTCGGTTGGCGCGTAACTAGTTACTGGTATACCGCGTTGTGCCCCGGCGAGAAAAATCACCCCGCGAGCGTGTCCCATCATCACCGCGGTTTTCGGATGTTCATACACGGTAAATAAATCTTCAACTGACATCGCGTCCGGAATAAATTCATGCAGAATAGCTACAAGTTTTTCATGTATTTCCAAAACCCGTTTGCTTAGTTCTTTGCTTTGCGGACGAATTACCCCTGCCGCCAGACATTTTAATTCAAAATTATTATCAACTGATATTATGCCATATCCGGTGGCTATTAATCCCGGGTCTATACCAATAATCTTCATTTATCTATTTCCTTCGCATCCTGTTCATATATTCGTTTACGTTCTATTTTGGATAATCGCCAGATTTCACACATTGCGGCCACTGTGTTACGGGCATCGGTATCATTTAACGATTCAGACGCGTAACGGCCTTTAAGATAACAATCAATAATTAATCCTGCTGATACCGCCATATCCGGACTTAGTTTATGCAGCAATTCATCAAACTCTGTTGCTGTTGCTCCTTCCGGTTTATAAATACCCCAGTGTTTAAACCATAGCAGCATCATAATATACATTTTCATCACACATTTGGCGGATTCCGCGTCAGTTAACTTTTTGCGTGGCATAAAAGGTGGGCGGTCAGAAGTGAAATAAACAATTGAACCGAGAATTATGATAATCCCCAATACCACCAGTAAGGCGTACCAACGCGCGGTTTCAGATGTTTTTAATGATTCTATAAAGGTTTTTGTAAAGGTTTTTATATTTGTAATGCCAGATACAATGTTATCCCATACCGATTCCCAAAATCCAATTTCTCTTACACTGCCGGCAGTGGGGTCAACCGTTAACCATCCGTATTCCGGCAAAAACACTTCTGCCCACGCGTGCGCATCACTCGACTTTACCAAATAAGATATCCTGCCAGGCAATGGTCGCGATTCCTGTTCACCGGTTGCAAATCCGGTTGCCATGCGGGCAGGCAAACCAATGCTGCGGCATAACATGACGAACGATCCACTGAAATATACACAATATCCTTTTTTGCCTGATTCCAGAAAAGATAATATGGGGTCATCATTACCTTTCGGTTCTTCCGGCGACAAGGTATAGTTGTAATTCTGGCTTAAAAATACTGATAATTGCTGTACTTTATCATAATCATTCTTAATGTTTTTGCGCAATTTTAAAATTTCGTTTGCCTTATGGGTAATAATTCTACGGAATTTTCCTTCCGGCATTTGCAGATACAACTGACTTCTTTCTTCTGGTAATTCCAATTTTACCTTTGAAACGAACTCGGTCGGTGATGGTTTTAATAATGAATAGATAATATATTCAGAATTTACCGGGGTAGGCTGATTATATACCAGGTTACCATCCAACCGTTGCCGCAACAAATCTTTATTCACCCCGCTAACAAATAATTTCCATGGGAGCATCGCCGCATACAACGGTGTTTCGTCATGCCCACTTGACGTTAACATCGTTATTTTCTGGATAGAATAATAACGCTGGTTATTTAATTGCATTTTCTTTTGTTTCACCGCCTGCGCGATGCCCGGGTCACTGTCAATAGAGCCGAAAAAACCATTTTTAACCCGTGCTACTTCATCCAGATTTGTATTCAACTGGCCTTTATCAATTATCCACTTGCCATTATCATACCGTCCAAATGTCGCGGATCTCCATAATAACGAACTGCTTTCTGTCCTGTCCTCAACCTCAACCCTCAGCATCTCCTGTCCACCCTGCGGCCAATCAATACTGCCCATACCTATTGATTCATCATTGCCAAGGTTGTATCTGCTGAAAGGGTTACCCAAACCTACTGAAGGATAATGTCCGGTACGATATTTTCTTAACATCGTATGAAAATTTATTGGTGCCAACAGCAACCCACTGGCAATGGAAAGTGGAAAAATTATTAATGTTGTTACTAATGCCCATTTCATTAAGCGCCGTTGAATGCGGAACGGCGTGTGTATGGTGAACCATTGCTGAATATGGTCCTGCGCCATCAGATATAAAGATGAGATAAGCATTGCCAATAATGCGACGAAGAAAAATACCGATAATTCCCTGATAGAACTGGTTGCAGCAGTGAGTAAAAAAATGGCGATACCGGCGATTGGCGATTCGCTGAGGTCGCGGGAACTAACCAGTACAAAAGCGCGACCGGCACCAAGCAACACGAACACCCGCAACAATCCACGGGCAGCATCCTGCACACCCAAGGATACTAAAGACATAATGGGGTTGTTTATATCAAACCTGAAAGCCGGGTCTTCCTTAAGCAACGACCACGATATAAATATTAATGGAACCATGGTGAGAATATTTAAAAGATATTTGTTATACCGTTGTTGCCGAAAAAAAATCGACATAGGTATGCCAACAATGGTGAAAGAAAGGGCAACGACAATAATCTCTTTAGATAACAATCGCAACGACATGGCAGCAAAAATAGGCGCCAGCATATTAATCGCCGTCATAAAATACGGGATTAAAGCCTCGCGAATTGTTATAGGCCGATCCTTTAATAAACTTTCTGTCACAGGTCAATTATACCCGTATTCCAGAATAATTGAAATTAGAAAGAAGAAATAACTTTTCTTTTTACAGTTTTCGGTTATCAGAATAGTCACTTTGACAATCTAAGTGACCTTTTTTAAAACCTGCTTTTTTGTACGGATTTGGTTTCTAACATCCTAAGACCCTAAGAACCTAACCCCTAAGAACCTAACCCCTAATCACCTAATAAAAAAACACCCCCCGGATTTTAAGTTCCGGGGGGGTATCTTAATTTTATTTGGGTGCACTATTGGGTGCTTTAGAAACCTTTACTTTTTTCGGTTTCTTAGTGTCTTTTTTTGGTGATTTGTCGCCCATGATAATTTCCCTCCAATAAGGATATTGTTTTGCCTCTGATTGATTAATGTAAATCAGGGTTGAATTATTATACACTAAATTGTTGTATTATATGCAGTCCGGTGATATCATCATATAATATTTTCACAAATAAACGTAATAATTTTCAAACTTCTTTACTTTACCTCTGATTTTCGATTGTAATTTTTTCTATTGTTGCCGGCAAATCAACAGCAACAACTTTAATGGTATGCACACCGGCGGTTAATTTTACTTTGGCATTTATTTTATCGGTTGCGTTACCTTTGTTTATAAGCATTCACACGCATAGCGAAACTCCGGAATAAAAAAATAATAAATGATTAAATTAACGATAATTGTGATATAATATATATAGCCAAGGTGCTGAATTGTAATCCTGCGTTCTTTTGGCAAAGAATCTTCATACCTTTCAACCCCCATTGACTTATCACATACAAGGATGATTATGGCGCAAGCCTGAAAGGTTAAAAATGAAAGCATTGCTTATTTACCCCGAATGT
The DNA here is from genome assembly GCA_964573385.1 of uncultured bacterium. GTDB lineage: Bacteria > Armatimonadota > Hebobacteria > CAIYQO01 > CAIYQO01 > JBAXQQ01. The sequence goes on along the minus strand of CAZNLA010000047.1, from coordinate 12,851 downwards.
ACGGAAACTTTTTGGAGTTTCAAATACGCTTTAAAGTTTATCTCCCGTAAAGCCGCATACCCTCCCTTAGGATTGCTTACTGTCGCCTCAATGTTGCCTGCTGACTGGGAACTTCGGCTTGTTGATATGAATGTCACCGAACTGCGCGATGAACAATTTGTGTGGGCGGATATTGTGTGTATAAGTGCCATGTCTATACAGCAAAAATCCGCTGAGGAAGTTATACGACGTTGTAAGATGTATGATCTAAAGATTCTTGCCGGGGGGCCATTATTCACAGTAAATGCCGGTGAGTTTGATAATGTTGATTATCTGGTGCTCGATGAAGCAGAGGTTACCTTGCCAGAGTTCCTGACGGACTTTACCGCGGGTACCACACGACATTTGTATACCTCGCAAATAAAAGCAAATATGGCAGAAACACCTGCGCCACGGTGGGATTTGATAAATATCAAAAATTACTCGGGGATGAATATCCAACTGTCACGCGGTTGTCCTTACGATTGCGAGTTTTGTAATATTACCTCACTGTTTGGCAGAATGCCGCGTATGAAAAGCACGTCACAGATGATATCAGAATTAGACCATTTGTATCAGATTGGATGGCGAGGCGCCGTTTTCTTTGTTGATGATAATTTTATCGGGCAAAAAAATCCGATAAAAAATGAAGTGTTGCCGGCGATAATGGAGTGGATGAAAGCACATAAATATCCTTTCTACTTTAACACTCAAATATCTATAAATGTCGTTGATGACCCGGAACTGATGAACTTAATGTCACATGCGGGATTTAATGCAGTATTTATCGGTATTGAAACCCCAAATGAGTCCAGTTTGAATGAATGCAACAAAACCACAAACCGAAATCGCGATTTGCTGAATAATATTCATACCATTCAACAGGCGGGTTTGCAGGTACAGGCAGGTTTTATTGTCGGATTTGATAATGACCCATTATCGATATTTGAACAGTTAACAACATTTATACAAAGCAGTGGTATTGTCACCGCTATGGTGGGGTTGCTTAGCGCGTTGAATGGTACCAGACTGCATAAAAGACTTGAAAATGAGAATAGACTGGTGCATAACGCCACCGGTGATAACACCGACTATACCTTAAACTTTGTCCCAATAATGAACCCGGAAACATTACTGGTGGGGTACAAACAGATTATTGAATCAATTTATCACCCAAACAACTTCTATGATCGCTTAAAAACATTCCTTAAAGAATATCATCCCAATAACAGGTATAAACCACCATTTAATTTTGCGGTGGTATATACATTGCTTAAAACCATGCTGTCACTTGGGATAATTGAAAAGGAACGCAGCTACTATTGGCGCTTGTTCTTCTGGACATTGTTCCACCGTATCCGCCTTTTCCCGTTGGCGATAATAATGTCAGCATACGGCTACCACTTCCGCAAATCGTTTGAACAACATTTGGCGATGCAGAGATGAAGAGTGAAGAGTGAAGAGAGAAGAGTGAAGAGTGAAGAGTGAAGAGTGAAGAGTGAAATAAATTAAAAATTAAAAATTAAAAATTAAAAATTAAAAATTAAAAATTAAAAATTATTTTGCTGCAATATATAGATACCTTTCAAGTTTGGTCACAGTTTGGAACAGGGTCGCAGCCCGGCTCCCCTTAGCAGTGACTATATTTGTAATATCAAGCCTGTTTCACATTGCAATTATTTAAAGTTACACAGAGATGCACTGAGAGATGTTAATTAATTGCAAATTCTAAATTGCAAGTTGCAAATTATTGAAACCTGTAAGAAACCGATTTCTTACGATTTCATCGGACTTCAATCGAAGTTATTCCAGTGATAACATATTTGTATCTTATTTACTCACAACTTCACACCCATCTCCCCTTGTAATTATGCAACACAGTTGTCTATAATAACCATGCAGGAGAATGTAGATGATTAAACAATTAGCGCATTTGTGTATGAATACTGAAAATTTTGAACCGATGATTTCTTTTTATCGTGATACTCTCGGATTGAAGGTTGCATTTACTTTGGACGCGCCGGATGGTGAACCGTTTGGTTATTATTTTGCGTGTGGCGAAACGACATTTATTGAACTTTTTGATAAAGAAAGATCTGGTAAAATTTGGGGTGGCAGCGGAGATATAATTCGTGGTACCAATATATCGCATTTATGTTTTCAGGTAGAAGATATTCACGGATACCGGGATATTCTGATGGGTCATGGTGTGTCGGTAACCGATATTGCCACCGGCATGGACAGGTCAATGCAATGCTGGATAAAAGACCCGGACGGAAACGCCATTGAATTGATGGAATATACATCAACAAGTATGCAGATTATTGGTGGTAAATAATAACCTGGATATTAAGGTAATAGTTCCGGCATAAATCACCGGAACTGTTGAAATTAATTCTATAAAATTACCCGAGCACATCCTGGAAAGCGGTGGTGGATAAATATCTGTCGCCACCATCGGGGAAGATGGTAACTATTAATTTGTCGACGTTTTCCGGGCGTTTTGCCAGTTCTATTGCGGCCCAGGCGGCAGCACCGGATGATAACCCCACAAACAGGCCTTCTTCGCGGCATAGACGTATGGTGGTTGATACCGCTTCGTCGCTGGGTACGGCAATAATTTCATCAAGAATTTTCACATCCAGCACTTCCGGGATAAATCCTGCGCCGATGCCTTGGATAGGATGCATACCACGCCTGCCAACCGATAATATTGGTGAGGATGCCGGTTCCACAGCAACTATCTTCACCCCGGGTTTCATCTCTTTCAGGAATTGTCCGGCACCACTTATTGTTCCGCCGGTACCGACTCCACATACTAAAAAATCAATTTGACCTTCGGTAGCCTGCCATATCTCCGGTCCGGTGGTCATGCGGTGAATTGCCGGGTTTGCCGGGTTAGAAAATTGTTGCAGCAACAGGTAGCGTGAATCGTTTTTCGCCATTTCTTTTGCTTTATCCAATGCGCCGGTCATGCCATCACCGGCAGGGGTTAATTCCAGATTTGCGCCTAATAACAACAAAATTTGCCTTCGCTCTATGCTCATTGACTCCGGCATTACCAATGTAAGTTTTAATCCGCGTGCTGCCGCCACCCATGCTAACGCTATGCCGGTATTGCCACTGGTTGGCTCCAACAATATGGTGTCGGGCTTAATTTGTCCGGCGCGTTCCGCCGCTTCTATCATTGCAATGCCTATTCTGTCTTTTGCACTGCTGGCAGGATTATACATCTCTAACTTCGCCAAAACCAGGGCTGTAGCGCCATCAGTTATGCGGTTTAATTTAACTAATGGCGTGTGACCTACTAATTTTGTTGCGTCTTGTGCGTATTGCATTATAATTCCTTCCCTACCCCAATAAATTGGGCAAACTTATAATTTAATGATTACGAATTAAGTTGTGATAAAATTGATATCAGATATTATACATTAATACCGGGGACGCTTCTTTATCACGTTGTCTTTCCACCATTTTGGATAAAGATATATTGGCAAAAACATCACATAGCGTTTTGCTGGCTTCTGCCCATAATTCATTAAGAGCGCAGCTTTCCGGTTTTCCGCAACAACCGGTACCCACCGGACATTCGACCAGATTTAATGGGCCTTCCAACACTTCAATAATTTCCAGTAATGAAATCTCTGCTGCTGAACGCGCCAACAGATATCCGCCATGTGCGCCGCGGGTAGCGGTTAACAACCCGGCCTTGCGCATTAACACCATTAATTGTTCCAGATATGTGGCAGGCAATCCCTGTATTTCCGCGATGTCTTTGGTCATCATCGGTCCCTTATTCTGATTCATTGCGATGGCCAACATCGCCCGTACGCCATAAGTAGCCCGTGTAGATAGTTTCATTATGTTCTCCTGAGTTTATGGATGGTATATTACCACCCCAGTCAATCGGATTAGTCAACAATGATGATACAAAAGGATTAAAAGAATGTCAAGATATAATTTGAAAAATAAATTGGTTAAAGAGAAAATTAATTACAGGTTTTGCGTTTACTAAGAAAAATACACATAAAACAGGACTTTCGCTTAAGGTCACTTCGACAGGCTCAGTGACCGGTCGCTGATCCTGTTGAAGCGACCATTTTTAAGCAATTTTCTCTTTGAAAGCGAAAGTCCTTTTAAAAAATCGATTCAAAATGCTCAGCGACTATCATTTATACCGGTTACTGAATATGCGTAAATAACCATATCCAAAAACTGTAAACTGAAAACTGTAAACCGTATACTATTTACCTATCACCATTTAATTAAATCTGGTATTGTATGGTTGTTTAGCAATATATCATTCCGTTTGTGATAATTGTGACAGGACTTTCGCTTTGGCTCATTTTTATGATTGAATGTTCTGTTGTGATTTGAATATAAAATTATTTTGTGGTGGAGGGGAATTTTAAATGATAACATCAGATTGGCATATGCATTCACGTAATTCCTGTGATTGTCGCGGTGGTAACATTAAAACCACCATGGCAGAATTAGTTACTGACATTGGGGAGCATGGTATTCTGGATTTTGGCATTACCGACCATATACATACCCCGGTTAATCTGCCGGATTTATATGCTTCCCGCGCGGAATTTGATTTGCTTCCTGTTAATCCGCGCCGTCATTTTGGGGTAGAGGTAAGCGTTGTTTCATCCTGGGAAATTGCGGAAATTGCCACCGGGCAACATGGTTCGCCGGAATACGGATTACGCACCGGTGGAGTTGCCGGGTGCGACCTGGCGATTGGGTTAACCGAAGAAGAAAAAGAAAAATTAAAGATAGAATATGTGGTGGGTGGTACCCACTGGCCCATGTATGTGCCGGTGGAACGTGAAGATGTAATTCGGGATTATCACCGTCAATATATATATCTGGCATCTCACCCCATGGTAACAATTATCGCCCACCCGTGGTGGTGGATGGGTAAATGGCAGGAAGATGATGGTATGTATAAAACAGGGCCATGGTTTGACGATTTCAAATGTATACCGCAAAGCATACACACAGAATTTGCTGACGCGGTGAAGCAATATGGTAAAGTGGTAGAAATTAATTTGCATGCCATAATTTTAAATAACCAATACCCGGATAATTTCAAACAGTTATATGCTGAATATATTGCGGGTTTGCATGCTGTTGGTGTTACATTATCCATTGGTTCCGACCATCATTCACAGCATCATAATTACCGCGATACAGATCTGGAAAAAGTTGATAAATGGTTGGCGTCCGTCGGTCTGCAAAATACCGATTTTTGGCGACTGACTGATTAGTGAATTATAATTACAGGACTTTCGCTACCAAAGAGAAATCTGCTATAAATGGTCGCTTCGACAGGCTCAGCGACCGGTCACTGAGCCTGTCGAAGTGACCTTAAGCGAACTGTAATTATTCATGGGGATACAGGGGAGAATTATTATGAAATATTTTGATTTAATATTTTGTCTGATAACTGTAATATCTGTCGCAACGGTTATTTTGTCTGCCGAACCGGCGATACCGGTAAAGTTTGATAATCTTCACGTAAAGATGAATATCGGCAAAGATGGACAGGTTTATTTGGCTGGTGACGGATATATATTGCATTGCAACCGCGATGGCAGCAACGCGGTTATTGGCGCCGGTGGGCATGCTTTGCAAAACGCGACAGCCAATTCACAGGGGATTATTGCTGCCGCACACGCGCATTTCAGTAAAGATGTCACACTGCTTGATGCTGATTTTAATACCATCAGTCGTTTTACCCGCATAGACGATTATAATTTTACCTCACCAGCAGAGGTCGCCGTAGGTACAAGTAATGATTTTTATGTGTTAGACCAGGGACGCGACCAGATAATACGTTTTCATCCTGATGGCATACGTTGCGCGATATACCGCATTCCCCATGAACAATACGAAGATAAACGTTTCGGTTTTCTCACCCGGTTGCGGGTATGCGAAGAAACGAAATCGCTGTATGTCGTTAATTGGCAAAATCTGCGTTGTTTTTCTATCGATTCAACAGATTTTCAGTTTACCCCAAAGTTGAAATGGGAATTGAAATTGCCGGGAACATGTATGAACCTGTCATATAATTATGGTGGTTTTGATGTTGATGAAAAAGGGATTTTATATGTTATAGGCCCGTTGAATGAACAGTTTGTCACCAGTTATGATGCGGATGGAAAATCATTAAAAAAGATACCTTTGAAAATGGTAGACCATAAACCCCTCGACCCGGAACGCGTTTTGGGTTTATCTGTTTCAAAAAATGAAATATTTGTGAAACGCCAGCACAAGTCGGAACTTTTTTTGCGTTTTAATATGGATACAGGTGATATTATCAGCGATGTCGTGGTGCCTGTCGACCCGGACGCAATATTACGCACCCCAACGCCGGACGGTGGCAAGGCTATTGCACCGGTTAAATCCACAATGGGGATTCCGGCGGAACGTGGCAAACCATTGCGGGTATTATTTGTCGGTAACAGCCAGGTTAATTGCGTCCGTGATATCCCGGATATGGTAGAAGAAATTTCACGTTCATCAAATAACAATAAGTTACCAGTAATAATTACAGATGAAGTGGTTGTGGGTGGTACTGGCCTGGAAGGTTACTGGAAAAATGGTTTGGCGCAAAAGAAAATCTCTGCTGGCGGGTGGGATTACGTTGTTATTAACGACATTGTGTATAGTTTTGGCATTACCAGCACCACGAAATTTAACGAATATGCCGGAAAGTTTAATGAATTAATAAAGAAATCCGGGGCAAAGACGGTGATATTCTCAACCGGTGATGTTGATAAAAAGCGTGACCAACATAACAAAATGTATCAGGACGCATTGGCCTTTGCGCGCAATAACAATTGCCGGGTCGCCGGTGCGGGGATGGCATGGTTGAAAGCCTGGGAGAAAAAAGCTGATATTGATTTCCATTATACCGACCGTGCGCACCCCAACGCGTTAGGGTGTTATTTCAACGCGTGTGTATTATATGCCACCCTAACAGATTCTAACCCGGCAGTACAACAAATTAGCACCTGCGACGCGGCAGATAATGACCAGGCGGATATTCTGCAGAATATTGCGTGGGAACAATACCAGGAAGACAGGAAAAATGAAAAATAGAGATATTTAACATCAGGACTTTCGCTTTATGTCACTTCGGCAGTGTCAGCGACCGGTCGCTGAGCCTGTCGAAGCGATCATTTTTAAGCATATTTTTCTTTAAAAGCGAAAGCCATGACTATTTTTAAAGATGAATAATTGGTAAAATTATCGGCATATATAAGGAGTTCTGACAACATGAATAGCATTAACTGGTTAAATCCATACGAAAAAGCAGTTGGCGAATGGCGAATAGGTAATTTGCACACCCATACCACCCGCAGTGATGGTGGGTTAAATGGTGTAGATACAGTTAAAATGTATCAGGATAATGGTTTTGCGTTTTTATCACTCACCGACCATCGTGCCTTGCCGGAGATGAAAAATTACAGCACTGATGCAATAACAGTGTTGCCGGGTATTGAGATAGATATAAACGGTGGCAGTCATTTTTGTGTGGTACATACCGACCCATCTGCGGTTATATACGACCCGGAATTATCGCAACAACAACTGATAGATATGAATATAGCTGCCGGAGCGTTGGTGACAATTAACCACCCGGATTGGCAGATTCGCGAGCATTACACCATTGACGAATTATATCAATTAAAAAATTATTCCGGTATTGAAATATATAATTATGTAATTGAATTTTTAGAAGGCACCGGATTATCCACCGCGAAATGGGATCGTCTGCTGACCAATAACCGTCGCGTCCTTGGTTATGCAAATCATGACTTGCACCAATCTGTTCACATGGGGCACTGGGGCAATATGGTTTTAACCCTGGATAACAAACCACAGAGCATATTTAACGCCTTACAAAGCGGGCAATTTTACTGTTATAACGATGTAAAAATTAATAAAGTCGGCAGAAACGGCGACACCGTATATGTAGAAACAGAAAATGCCAGCCTTATCCGGTTTGTGGGACACGGTGGGGTTATTTTGAAAAAAGTAAAGGCAACCGGCGCGGAGATAACCTTCCAACCCAATGACAATTATCGGTATATCCGCATAGAATGTCTGGGCATAGGCGAAGAGATTTCATTTACCCAACCGTTTTTCAGAGAATGATTGAATTTTGAAGAGTGAAATTTTGAATAAATTGTAGCAATATATAGATACTTATCAAATTCGGTCACCGTTTGGAACTGGGCGGGAGCCCGGCTATCCCCGGTAACATAAGATAAAAAGAGCATTTTACTATTATTCCGGAATTACATATTCTTCAGAATGCCGATAACCTGCAAGGTTAGCCATACTGTGCTCATAACGGCGATTAATCCTACTGATCCCCAGGCGATTATGTTGAAAGCTTTGCTGTTTTTGTATTCACCCAGCAGTCGTTTGTTGTTTGCCAGCAAGACGATGAATACCATGATAATTGGTACCAGTATACCGTTAATCACCTGACTGAATAGAATTAGTTTGAACAACATCTCTTTCGGTGTGAAGATGACTAATAACGACCCTACCACTATCATGGTGGTTAGTAACCCGAAAAATATAGGAGCTTCGCGGAATTTATGGTCAAGTCCGCGTTCCCACCCAAATGCCTCGGTGATTGAATAACAGGTAGTAAGTGGTACCGCGGCAGCACCTAATACGCTGGCCCCCAGCAAACCCAGGCCAAACAATATGGGGGCGGCACCGTGTACCAGATTCCGTAGCGCCCCTGCGGCTTCACCCGCGTCAGAAAACATGGGAACACCGTAATTCTGGTGCAATACCGCGGTGGTGACGATAATAAAAAACGCGATGATGTTTGCGGATAACGCGCCACTTATCACATCAAAACGTCGTAATGGCAAATCTTGTTTGCGCTCTCCCTTATCCACAACAGATGCCTGCAGATAAAATGTCATCCACGGCGCAATGGTGGTGCCAATAAGACCGATGGCAACCTGCAAATATTGAATATCTATTTGCCCATTATGCGATATCCATTCGGGGTTAGGTATCAGCATCATGTGAAAAACTTCACCCCAATTAGGGTGGACGGTAAACGCCGCGATAGGGTAGGCCAGAAATAAACCCGCGAATAATAATAAAACTCTTTCCGCCAGATTATAATTACCGCGCACCAGTAATAACCACAACAGAATCGCGAAGATTGGAACAGAGATATATGAAGGGATACCGAACATGTTAAAGGCTGCGGCCACCCCGGCGAAGTTGGCAGTGGCACTGACAAAATTAGCGAATCCCATGGTAATCATTGCGAATACGGTCCATTTTACCCCGTAATTCTCACGAATCAAATCGCTTAATCCTTTTCCGGTGACAGCACCCATACGGGCACACATCTCAAACACCGCAACCAACGGAAAGGTGATGACCAGCAATAACCACAACATGGTATATTTATACGCTGCGCCTGCCTGGGCATATGTAGCAATACCACCGGCGTCATTACCTGCTGATGCAGCTAATAATCCGGGACCTAATATTGCCAGATATGTGAGCCAACGTGCATTTCTGCGCTTCTTTATTGTCATGTTTATGATTGCCATGCCATTCTAACATTTTTTAATCAAACGGCAAAACCGGAAAAATGAGATGAACATCCAACATTGAACGTCCAACGTTTAATGTTGAATTAATGCTTGATTTTGATTTTTTTCGATTTAATAGTGCGGTATCCTTAGGTAAAGACGCAAGATTTTGCGTCTCTACGTTTTGCACATTTCATAATTTTAAATCATTTTGTACGGAATGCCGTCCCCGGCATTCCGGAATGGGTCCAATTATGAATTAATATCGGATTCTAATATCCCACCCCCCAATAATTGCAACTTTTATTTTATATCCCCGTCTATATTATTGTACATCCCCAATTTATATTGTTGTTGGTGTTAAAAGGTTATATGTATGTTCTTTCGTCATTTATTTGTTTTTTGCATATTTTCTATATTATGGTTATTGCATGCGGAACCTGTAGGGCAATTCAGTGATTCGTTGGGTAATGGTGATTATAATTGTCAGTTAACGTTGCTACCCGCAACAAATATTAAGGATAACAGTGTTGTAAAGGTGGCGTTAGAATGGGTTGATGACCGAAATTTTGTACAGATTTCTATCTTAAATAACGCTATTGAGTTCGCGCAGATTAATAACGGCGTGTCAAAGATTGCCGGCAGGTCTGCATTAGCGATGACTGCAGGTAAAGATTTTAAGGTAACATTATTGCGGCGGGGCAATAAATTTGCGTTGTTGAATGACGGTAAGATGGGATATTCGTGCGGGATTGACCGGGGCAACGGAGAAATTGCTGCAATAACCGCGGATGACGGTTGGTCGGTAACCGAATCTGATATTGAACAATTGGAACCGGTTATATTTACCGATGATTTTATGCGCACCGCGGATGAAACAGGGCAATGGATTGTGCAACAGGGAGAATGGGCATTACAGGCCGGTTGGGACATAATAAAAGATAAAAAAGCACAGTTTGCCAGTGTGAAACGTGCTTCAAACCCATTCGCCTGGTCGGGACGAAACGCGAATGGTATGGCATATTGCACAACAGGTGACCCGAATTGGGAAAATTACAGTTTCCGCGCGGCCATATACCCCAATGGCAATGCTGCCGGGTTGATGGTGAATATGCCTGACCCGCACCACGGGATTCTGGTGAAATGGACGCCATCTGCCGCAGGTGCTGACAAATTAAGCATTTGCCAATTTACTGATGGCAAAATCACCGAATTGCAAAGCGTTCCTGGTGGTTTTTTGCCCGGCCAATGGTATGAGATTATGGTAACCACGGATATATTTGGGTTGCGGGTCGCGATTGATGGCAAAGAGCGATTATCTGCGCAAAACCTTTCTTATTGGCGGGGTATGGCAGGGCTTTATACAGAAGGCGCGGATGGCACAACCTTTGACGATATTACAATTTATGGCAAGGGTGTAGACCTTGATTTAATAGCGGATATTCGCCAGGAACGATCGGTTGACCGGTTTTATGGACAGACTATTTATGCCAGTCAACGCTGGTATAACGGCGGTATTGATGATTGGGTAGGTAACACAACAACCGGTTATTTTCATGGCATGCCATATTATGGTGATCATCGTATAAATTATAAAATCAACAGCAATGGTGGCAGAAATCCGCTGATTATCTTGGCGATGAATACAAATGGCAAGGATATAAATAGTGGATATCGTGCTGCCATTGAATGGACAACCGGCAAACCGGCAACATTTACCATTTATCGCGAAACCACAGTTTTGAAAACCGCAACCGGCACAGCACTTACCCCGGGTGAAGATTATAATGTGAGTTTTTCCAGGTTAGGAAACAACTTTTCTATATCAATAGATGGCGAAAAACAAGTGGAAGTAACTGATCCCACCCCACTTACTGGTGCATATCCGGGATTTCTGGTACAAAGGGCATATCAGCGACAAAAACGTCCTTATGTTGTCGGCGCGCAGTTATTTGAGGATTTATTTGAAAAAGCACCGGTTAACTGGCGTACCGAAGGCACATGGGAATCTGCCGTTCGCTGGTCATGTTCGCCGGAATGGTCATTTTTGGCCGGTTGGAGCCGGGGTGATGCCGCATTATGGTATAAATGGCGCGTAAATGGCGATCAGTTACTGGATACATTTGTTGGGGTAAAGACAGAATATCCCAGAGAAACCCAGCTTTATGAATATAGATATCGCGATTTCGGGATGACTATTTGTGGCGATGGAAAAAATCCGCGTATGGGCTATTCAATAGTATTCAACCCCGTATACGCAAATAATACAAAAAAAGATCCTGCTGACTGTCCATTGCACGCCGAGAGTGTATTGGAACTATATCGAAATGGTGTTAAGGTTGCTACTGCTGCTACAACACCAATAGAGCAGGGATATTACCATCGCTGGTGGTTAAATTTTCAACTGCAGAAAAAAGATGATACTGTAATAGTCTATTATCGCGCCAGTTATCCATGGTGGTACAAGGCTGAAAGGAAGGATTCCAGTATACCGGTGTTAACATATAAAGATCCGCAACCATTAACCGGTGGAATACCTGCTATTTGGACTACACAAAATGCGTTGACAATTGCCCGGGTACGAATTGCCAGTTCAAATATCCCGGAATTGCGTACTGACCCGCAATTCAGTATTGGAGAGTTCAGTTATCCGGAATATGTGAATATCGGTGAAACACTGTCACTGGATTACCCGGTTGCCGATTTTACATTGAATAAACCATTGAAATTCACTGTTACCCCCGGTATTGTCCCGGTTGGAGACGAAAACGCCGTATCTTTAGGCAAAACCCAGGCGACCTTCACACCAAAGCAGACAGGGATGCACTGGTATAAATTTAATGTTACAGATGATAACTTAACGTCTCAGGCGGTACATGTAGAATTGCCGGTTTACAATCCTGCATTAAAACGCGACGATAGTCATGCGGTTTTGCTGTATCGTTTTGATGAAGGCAAAGGGGATATTGTAAAAGATCAGTCACCCGGTGGCGCACCATTGAATCTGATAATCCCCAAAGAGGCAAACGCGGTGTGGATTGAAAAAACGGGCCTGGCATTGCATGGGACAACACCATTAAAATCAACAGAACCAGCAGATAAGTTATTAAAATTGGCAAAAACAGGAATATTCACCTTTGAATTCTGGCTGTCGCCGGAAACACTGTACCCATTGAATGACAGAACACCAGCAACAGAATGGTTGGGTATTTTCTTCACCTGGGAAAAAAGCAATACCGA
>CAZNLA010000046.1:0-18080 GCA_964573385.1 uncultured bacterium | reverse complement strand
ATATCCTGAAAATCATTGATTTTTAGGATCTATGGGATTACTGTGAATTGTTTTTGCATTTTAGTCTCCTTTTAATAGTAATGGCATTTTTTTGGTTACGCAACCATTTTGTAATGAGAAATTTTACCATCATTGTTATTATATGTCAACAAATTTATTCAAAAAAATTACATAATATCATTACAGGACTTTCGCTTTAAAAAGAAATTTGCTCAAATATGGTCGCTTCGACAGGTTCAGCGACCGGTCACTGAGCCTGTCGAAGTGACCTTAAGGGTAAGTCCAGTCATCATTGCTTATACAATTCATTTATCAATTTAGCCGTTTCATCTACTGTAATATACCCCGCATAAGGTTCCATTCGCGCCCAATAAATTGCGCGTCCGGAATAACCACCACCCAATATGCCATAAATAGTTGGCACATACCCAAGACATCCATTTGTTAACTGGGCAATCATGGTATGTTTTGCTTTACTGCGTCGGCGTATATCAAGACCAAATTGGCAATATAATTCATATGGATTTGTCGCTATTACCAAATCACCGATACGCATTGCTGATAATGGCACTTCTTCCTGCTGATTTTCATGGTATTCATCCCACAGACGCAATACCCCATCAACATCCAATACATAATCCCAACGATTAGTTTTATCCTCGCCATTTTCTTTTGTAATGCGTGCTTTTGCCAATTCATCTTCCGTTGGCATGCGTAACTGCATTACAGGCATAGTGGCAGAAACATTAATTATCGGGTTGTTAATAGTTTGGGTGCAATGTAGCAAGCGCAATGTTTCTGCGGCAATGGTCGCACCTGCTTCGTGCATACGTTGTTCATCATCATAACGCCAGGGATAGTTAAGCACATTCCATGGTGAAGTATCCCCACTTGCTCCTTGCAGGTAAAGCACTGGCACATCAGTTTTCAATGCTTCGCGAATAATTCGTCTTGATTCACCGGGAAAATCTGCTGATGCATATATTGCACCTTCCACACAGGTGCTGTGACTGCAGTTGTTATGACAAATGGCGATATATTTACCATCTTCATCCCGGGCAAAAAGTATTGTATGCGTCGGGTCGTCCGGTCCTTCCAAACCGGTAAAATCTGGTCGCGAGGAATCACCATACATGGTATGGCTACCATCTTCCCAACACATTCGTCTGTTATATCCGACATGTGCTATACCGGTGGCAGTACCTATACTTGCTGGTCTGGCACTATTAAACGCTTCCTGTGACGCGCTTTCGATATTATCATATATCAATTGAAGATAACCATCATCATCCGGCGCGTCATGTATCAGCGACCAGGCGTGACCACCGGTATGGGTATGGGTGCTTGAAATCGTGATATTGCTAACAGGTAATCCGGTTACACGACTGATTATTGCGCGCATTTCGTTTAACTGTGCCATATTGAAAATACCGGCACTATCCATACTGACCAAACAAATACCACTGTTGCGATTAGCAATATACAGCATGTTTATTTCAAGTGGGTCGCGGACATGGGTCATTCTGCGGTTATGCAACTGTCCGGGCAAAAAAGATCCTATCTCCGGATTAATATTACGGGTGGCAGCACCGGCACGGCAGCTATTTCCCATTTTTCTTTCCGCGTAAAACTCCGGCATTTCCGGTGCGTCTTCGCGTGAATCACGCATCTGATGACGAATTATTTTAAATCCCATACTGGTATATAACTTCCAGGCGCGTTCATTTTCAACCTGTACAGTCAAATCCATCACTGCCGGACCATACAAATCACCAATCTCCATTAGCCTGGTCATTATTATGCGTCCTGCCCCTACCCCCTGCATGGTACGGCGGATAGCAATACCAAACCAACTTTGGTTTTTCCGCTCCTTTTCATCCCATCTGTACCAAGCCTCACCATGAATCATACCTTCGTCATCGACCAATACCAGACACACTTCATATGGGTCCTCTGCCATGGCAACACGTTCCAACGCTTTCTCACGAGTGCGACAACTTGGTGGTATATAATATATGCCGTCTTTATCCGGTATCGCCGCGTAAAAATCAACCATAGCTTCAGCATCTGATAATTCCAGCAAACGTACAGTTATTTCTCGTCCATCCCGCAGTTTCATACGACGTGGTGTGGCATTCAGGCGGTCTTGTTGCTTCATAATTTACCTCTTTTTAGCTACAGGACTGTCGCAATTTAATCTGACTTATCGGTCGGATCAGTCTGATCGGTCGGATTCATAATCGAAAGTCCTGTATTATTTATCCTCTGCCTCATTCTGTCTTATTCTTACCCCAATTAAAACCGGCACTGGTCGCGGCATAATCTGTGATGGTCGGTTAACTATATCCATTTTGCCGTCCTGTTTTGATACCAGCATAATGCTACTACCACCACCGTCAAGATTAATTGCCCGTTTACATCCTAAACCAACCATTAATTCTGCTTCTTCATGGCTTGTCATCCCAACGCTATATTGCGATTGACGACCGTCGACTACAACTAAAAACAGTCTATTTTCATCGCTATCAAACCCAATAATAGTGCGGGGATGGCGATCACCACCTGCGGGTGGTAACACTTTGCCATCTTTCACCAAATCTCCCCACCATGCATTAACTGCTTCTTTAATTTCTTCAGGTTTATCGGGAAATGGTCCTATATGCGGTTTATTCTGGTGATCCATCCAGAAACACAAATCGTTTGCCGGTGGAGTAAATTTTCCACTTCTCAATATTCCCGCATGTGCGGCAACACCCGCAATATCCACCGGCAATCCAAATCGCCAAACAGAATCTGTTTTTCCATTAGCGTCCGGAATACCGGCAAACGCGTTAGCATTCACGGCAACCAATGCCTGGTTACGCGCAGCCAACTTAACGGGATTATCCAACGCCGCTTCTGCAGGTCCGGTACCATCGGGGTCGTCTGCCAGCATTGAAACTACTTCAAATGTGGTTGCACTCATATCAAACCTTACAATATAAATCGCTAATGGTTCCGGTTCAGTCCTTTTTTCACTCCACATTACTAATGGCAATTGTTGCTCTGCCTTGGTCTGGGGTGCGTGGTCCAGTCGTACAAGGGTTGGCACCTCTACTACAATATCTGCCGCTTGCAGTCGGTAACAACAAAGCAAAGTTATCAGCAAACAACTTGCCAGAGTTTTAACAGAAATAATCTTTCTCATATTGATTCCTCTTTATATTATTTCGTATACATTCTTCATTTGGATAAAAGCGTCCATTTAACTACTTTTTCCAGCAACTTTTCACCTTCATCACGGGTAGAACACCATGTTTCCAGCATCAACAATGCCGGGTCGAGTTCACGAACCAGCGGTTCAATATTCTCCGCTGGAAGTTGTATATGGACTATTTTACCAGCTTCCTGAATCTGGCGATACATCTGCAGATGTGCAGGTCCATTGGCTTGTTCAAATGGTGCCGGCACATATTGAATAACCTTCATAAATGGCAGTGACAGTAAACGTGGTAAGTGCTGTTTAGCATCGCCACCATCAAGGTGATACCATAATGCATTGTATTCTGCACCATATATTTCTAATTCCGGTAAAATGAACTTATCAAATGTTGCCGGTGATAACATACAAGATACGTCAGATTGTGTAGGTATATATGGTTCCGGTGCCCAGAATGGCATCCACCCAGCGTTACCATACCAAAAATCATGTCCATTTTCAATTACTTCTGCCTGCAATTCTTTAGATGTCCTGCGCTGGTCATACGCACCATTACAGATAGCATCTAACATCCATTCCGGATGATCCTCCAGAGCATACATAAACTCTTCAGTTCCCATATGCATTGAGATTAAGTCATTTGCGGGAAGTCCAAGAGGAGAACCTACTAAAAAATCATCTTTACCGGCAAATTTACATAATTCTATCAATAATTTACGGTATTTCTGCATCCAAATGCTATCTGGATTGTGGCGAAATGGCGATGGCTGGTTAAAATCAACTGGTCGTGTTTCAAACCAAATAGTATCTTTTGCAAAAAGCGGGGTACCACCCAGACATATCATCCATCCTGCCATCAACAGGCTGGATGGTATAGCCTCACCACCCCACCAGGTTCTTTCCATATTATGATGGGTTATGGCAATACGATAAGCCGGATCCAGCCATTGCGATTCTATATCATTAATTTCCGGGATTTGTATATCAACTTCTGTAGGCTGTGGTGCCATCACGGCAACACATGGCCTGTCCAATCGCTCACCATGCCATAACGCCGTCAACCGTCGTTGTGCTTCTGGCCAATCAGATTTATACTTCATATCTGAAATCTCCATTTTTTTTATTACAGGACTTTTGCTTAAGGTCACTTCGACAGGCTCAGTGACCGGTCACTGAGCCTGTCGAAGCGACCAATTTCATGCAGAATTTTGCTAAAAACGAAAGTCCTGTTATGCTTTAAAACCTTCCGGCAATACATCAGGCAGGATAATAGCCGGGTCTTTTTGTAATTGTTTTATAAGCCATTCTGCGGCAACTGAGCAATCCAGCAAACACAAGTCGCAATCACCTATTTTACCAATTTTTAACGCGCCAATTTGTAATAAATGCGGTTCTAACCGCGGGTATTGGTCCCAGGTATTAACAAAATGATGATGCATATTTTTAGCGATAATTTTACCATCCGCACCTATACAATACATAGCGACGGTATTTTCTGTTACTGCCCACGGCATGCCTGCCCATTGTTCGCAACCATGAAAAAATGTGCAACATTCCAACCCAACCCCAATAATCAACACTTTACCACCCCAGTCACGCAATTTTCCATATGGGCTTTCAGCAGAACAAGGTGTGTCGTCATCTTCATTAACGCTAACAAGTTCAGACGCGCGGGTACCAATTGCGGCAATGCTGTGGGTTGGGTGTAAACCGCGAATAGCACCGTGACGCAGACGAAATATATTGGTTAACGCGCCAACGTTTGATGGTGTTAAGGTTTGGTGGAAGACCGGTTGTTCGCCACTTACCACTTTCCATGTGTGGGTAGGTACCGCGACAGTACCATTTTCGCCAACCACCTGAAGCAATGCGTCAATTATCGTTTCCGCACCACCTTCTACCGGCCCTAATTTACGCAACGCGCTATGCACCAGCACAATATCGCCTTCTGCAAGGCCGATATTCTTAAATCCGGTAACTAATTCTTCTTTTGTCAGCATAATTTCACCACTTTACGATCAATTGCAAAACCTTGTTAGACCATGATGGGACAGACACCTTCATGGCTTTGCCACTCGGTGTCAGTCCCTGAATTGTCATTCTTCCCCTCACCAATCGGGGAGAAAATTGAGAGATATGGCTTTTGAAAAAGCAGTTTATAATTGGGAAAAACAGGTTTTGCTAAACCACTTTCATTTGCCATTTACAATTTAAACAGTTCTTCTATCATCTTCAACGATGCTTCTACCAGTTCCTTACCACCTTGTGGCCCAACCGGTGATATTGCCGGGTGTGCGCCATAATGCCCACCAATAGCACCACGTTCTGTTGGCAGATAAATACCTGATCCCATTGCCAACTGCACCACAATTGTCTGTGTTGCAATACTTCGTGCCTTCATTTGCATACCGTAATCAAGGAATAACTCAAAAGGGTTGGTTATTATCGCAATATCCCCTATCCGTACAGCGTGAATCTCCGCAGTATACTGTGGCATAGCTTGTCCATTGTCATACAGTTCAACTACCTGGCGTAATCGGCGTGGCCACCATAAATCCTGTTGCATTCCGGTTGCAATAGTTTCATCGGCTTTCATTGCTGCCCAATCCCTTTCCACCATGGTAATGGGACGTGGTGATAATGGCAACCTTATACTGCTGTGGGCAATTTTCACCTCAACCGGCACCGCATATGGCAATGTTCGTGCCACTACTTCTGCCACCCGTAATGCTATCTCCTGTCGTTCAGTTACACCACGACGAATATTCATTTCTTCTTCTAATTTATTATAAAACATCGGGTGTGGGGATTGGTCACCGGAAGCACCACAAAGTGGTAACACCATCACATCATTACCAAATCGCCGTTTTATTTCAACACGAATATCATGCCAGTAATCCGCCGAAAACTCATATATCTGTTCATCAACCTGCGATGGACAAGGGATATCCAACATCATCCCGGATAATTTATCATTCATATCCCATAGAAATACCATATCCATACTGTGGTCTTCAAAACCTTCAATGTGACTGAAATCAGGTGAATTAGTATTGCCATACATCACCGACAAACCGTTATCATAAACAGAACGTCGATTATGCCCGACAACCGCATGGCCAAATCCGCGACTTATTTTACCTGGCGCGCGTTTCTCCCACGCTTCCAGTGCCGCATCAACAGCTTTTTCTGCAATCCAAATCACCGCCTCATCCGCAGTCAGAATATCACCTTCAGGTTGCGGATAAAATCCATCATCTATCACCAAAGATTCATGGGTATGGGTAGCATTCAATATAACCGGTATTCCCAGCAATTTTTCATGCACCGCCGCGTTTACCATATCTTTTAATTTATCGGATACTGATGTCATATCGCACGATATAAAAATCAACTGTTCCGCCGAATTTCCGTTGTCCATCGCAAGTGCGGTAACCATTATCGGGTCGCGAGTTCCCTGGCTAATGCGAATGTGCATTTGTCCTTGTATCATAGCCGGTTTATCCGGCATTATTTCGCGACTTGCCCACCCAAAATTGAACATATTACTTCTCCATTGCTATTTTAACAATTTTACACGCACCAGCGACATTGGTGGTAACGTTACGGTGTTATTTGAAAAGATCGGCACAAACTCAGTCACTGGTTGTAAAATATCTGTAGCGAATATCCCGGTTGCATCACTGATGGCACCAAAATTTTCCAGTGTTACATCCGCACTTTCAGTCGGACTATAATTCACTAAAAATCCGTATACCACATCACCTTTGCTGATAAAATTGGCATTTATCGCTTTCTGCTTATCAGTAATCTGTGGTGCATCGGTATTAATCTCCAACACATCACCCGGTAATGCGTCTGCATACAGATTCATCACTTTTACCATATCAGAAAACTGCACTTGTCCGTCATGCACATGAATAATACCCATGGTATTAATAAGCGCGTAGAAATTAGCAACTTCCAGAATGTCGCCCATCCGGCAAAAAGCATTAATATATCCTGCCGAATACAGACAATGGCGAATATCATTAGGTTCGTAAAAACCAGCATGGTCGTTATGGCTGGCGCGGGTCCAGTAATTCCACTCCACAATTCCCATGGTGGCATTCAATCCGGCATCCCGGATAGTTTGCGCCTGCCTTTGTAAATCGGCTTCTTTATCCGCCAGACAATTAGCGACACTCACCATGCTTTCACCTATAGTAATATTATCGCCACTGCCACAGTAACGTGTAACCACCAACACATCAAACAAATCCGCCGCTTTTTCTATAACCGCTGCACGCCACTGGTTATTGGGGTCATCGCGTAGACTGCCACCTTCAAACTCGCCAATAGCCATAATTCTTGCTTCGGGGTACGCCACGCGCACCATAGGCACAAACTCGCGCAGTTGGGCAGCATACATATCACCGGTCATGTGTCCATGTTCATGAATCCAATAATTTTCATTACCAAACATCAGGTATATCGCCGGTACCGCCAACCCGCGTGTAACATACCAATTGCGGATATATGATGCCCATCCGGCAGCCTGGTCAGGTGTGGCAGTGGTCAGGTTTAAAGTGACTAACGGGATAATATTTTTTGCGGCGCATAATTCTAACAATTCATCAGTACCAAAGTCATAATAAACTTTGTATTTAAATTGTGGGTCATCGCATACCGGACGCAAATGCACCGGCCCTACCCCATGTTCCCAATGATAAACATTGGTAACTGTGCCACCGGGGAAACGCAAAACCGGACATGGAAACTCATTAAATGCGTCAATCATCTCCTGACATACATGGGTTTGTCCCACCGGACGCATATGTACCTGGTCAATTACAAATCGGGTATCGCCGGGAACTTTAATATGAAACTCCGCGGCATTGCTGGTTCCGGGTGATTTTAACTGACAGGTGCGGCGATGCCAATGAACATGGTCAAAAGTGACCGACTGCTGGCTGACATCTTTACCATTAATCCGCAGTTCAACAGAAATTGTGACAGGGTTATGTTGCGCCCGTCCCCAAATTTCCACTTCAAACTCTTCATCCGCGCGGATATGTATGCCAGCCTGCATTATTCCCACCCAATGGTTTTGGGTGTAATTATGTATAAGCTGTGATTCGCGACCAGACAGATACATACCCGGAACTAATCGACAGGAAAAACCCGCCATATTGTTGCCGTTTGGTTCCCATTCGGCGGCGATACCAGTCTGCACATTCTCCGGTCCGGAAAATTTAGAGTTCCTTAAACGGTCAGAAAGCATAGAAGGAATTGTATTCTCATATGCCTCAATGTTATTAGAAATCAACTGTTCGCTGGCGCGACACAATATTTCACCAGTACCACAAACAACAGCTTTCATAAAATCCCCTTATTTCGATTATTAATTTACATGATTAAGATGTTGTAATAATACCATTTGTCACAAAAAGTTGTAATAAATTATTAACTCTTATGACATTTCCAAAGGTAAAATATTACAGAATAAAACAAAATAATATTGTAATGATGTATACCAGATTTTGTAACGCAAAATGCGTTACAAAATAAATATCAGTATTTTATTTAACTGACAAACATCATCTATATCAAAATCAGTCTCTGTCTGAAACATTGCAAAATCACGACCTTCCAATTATCAATAAACAAATCTGATAACTCTATTGACATATATAACTACGAAAGGTAGTATTATTTTTGTTAATAAGATACATTGATAACATAATAAAGGATATACGGAGTGGTAATATGCTATATTCAATTATCCGATCAATTAAGCGTCTTTTTCTGGTAGTATTAGCTATAATATCCGGAGCATCTGTTACCGGATGTATGTATGGACCTGCTCCTATGTATGGACCAGCCCCTATGTATGGTGTGGAACCTTCTCATATTCAAATTAGTGGTAATGTCGCTAATAGTACTGGCACACCGATTGCCAACATTCACATTACAGTCAAAGGCCAAAGTTCAAATATTCTATTATCTGATAATCCCACTACTACATATGGCTCTTACGGTTTCGATAAATACCCATATTCGGGAGGAGAAAAAGTGATAATCACCGCAACCGATGAAGATGGTCCGTTAAATGGCGGGGATTTTGCTGATAAAACCGAAATTATTGACGTACCAATTATTGAAAAAGGAGATACCAGCAGATTTAAAGTTAACATAACAATGGAACAGAAACCATGAGTTTTATCAGCAAATCTCGTAATGCTATTCAGCAATGGGCATGGAGACGGGCAACTGACCTGAAAGCAAATATACATGATTTAGATTATTTTTTTTGGGAAACTACACTGAAGTGTAATTTAACCTGCAGACATTGTGGGTCGGATTGCACGCGTAATCCACAAATGCCAGAGATATCTGGTAATAAAGTTATAAGTGTATTTAAAGATATCGCAAGTCATTACGATGCTAAACGCATAATGGTTGCTGTCACTGGTGGCGAACCATTAATGCGAAATGATCTTTTTAATATTCTTGGAGAAGTTTCTGCCATTGGATTCCCATGGGGAATGGTAACTAACGGCTTACTTGCCACAGAAAAAGTGGTGGATAATTGCCTTCAAACAGGAATGCGAACTGTAGCCATCAGCCTGGATGGATTAGAATCAAGTCACAATTGGCTTCGAAATAATTCAGATGCTTTTTCTCGTACCACTAATGCTATCCGTTTATTTCTTTCGGCACAACGACTTGATATGGTTGAAGTTATTACTTGTATACACCCCGGAAATGTTGATGAATTACCCCGTATGTATGATCTTCTGCGTAAAATGGGAGTTCAGGGATGGCGTATCTTCTCGATTTTTTCTAAAGGACGCGCCACGCAACAGGAAAACATAGTTACAACCAGTAAAATACTAAAGCAAACACTCCAATTTATTAAAGAGAAACGCATTGCTGACCCATCATGGCCTTTATCATATTGCGAAGAAGGATTTCTTGGATGCGAATGGGAACGCGAAGTGCGAAAGTCACCATATTACTGTGGCGCAGGTATAAATATTGGTAGCCTTCTTTGTGATGGGTCGTATTCCGCTTGTCCATCATTATCACGGCAATGGATACAAGGCCATGTTGATGAACTCCCGTTCTCAGAAGCATGGGAGAACCGATACCAGAAAATGCGTCAGCGAAAATGGATGAAAAATGACTTTTGCGGAAATTGTAGACAATGGAACAATTGTAAAGGTTCCAGCCTGCATTTATGGGATTTGGAACAACACCAGCCACAGGTGTGTCACCACAGAATGATTAATGAAGACAAATGATGTAATTTAACCAGAAAATTTGCAAAACCTGCCTGTATTTTCGGAATGCCGGGGACGGCATTCCGTACAGAAAAATAGAAATAATTGTATTTTGCAAATGCCTGTTAACTATAACAAATAAACAGGACTTTCGCTTTCAAAGAGAAACTTGCTTAAAAAATGGTCGATTCGACAGGCTCAGCAACCGGTCACTGAGCCTGTCGAAGTGACCTTTAGCGAAAGTCCTGTAATAATTTGAAAAAATATTAAAGAAAAATGTTTACTCTATATTACTTTATGGGAATATGATAATATACAACAATATCAGGGGGACAGTAAGATGAGTGAAGGTGTATTGCATATTAAACAAACTGAATTCGATTCAGTGGTAATGGCCGGTGATGTTCCGGTGGTGGTAGATTTCTGGGCACCATGGTGCGGACCTTGCAGAATGTTAGCGCCGGAATTAGAAAAAGCCGCCAGCAGACTGGGTACAAAAGCTAAAATTGTCAAAATTAATACCGATGAAAATCCTGTAATCAGCGCAAAATATGGCATATCAAGTATCCCGACAATAATGGTTTTTGACCAGGGAAAATTAGTAGGTCAGCACGCGGGATATATAACGGGTGATGCTCTAGCGGAATCATTGGAAGATTATGTCGCCACTAAAAAATAAAAGGAAGAGTTAATAATTAATCGAATTATTAATCTTCATGAGTGAACTAAAATTATATACTTGGCCACGTGGCGAAAGAAAATCTGATTGTTTTAAAGTGACAATTAACGGCGAGTCTACTGAAGTTATTTATAATGACGCAGGAGATTTCGCCGTTTGTTCGTTTAATGGTATTTTAAATATAAAAATTACCATTGAAAACAAAATAGAACAAATTAAGATAAGTCCGTTAAATTATGGCATATCATCAGAAGTAAATGGCAACAGTGCTGAGTTTACTTTAACTTCTCCTCATAATATCGTTATATCGATTCCCGGTATGAAAAAATTATTTCTTTTCGCCAACCCATTGGAAGAAAATATCCCAGATAAAAACGACCCGAAAGTAAAATATTACGAGAGTGGCCAGGTATATGAGGTAGGTGAATTATGGTTAAACAGCGATGAGTCATTATATATTGAAGGTGGCGCAGTCGTAAAAGGCACGTTAAGGTGCAAAGACGCGACAAATATTACTATCTCCGGACGTGGCATATTTGATAACAGTTATTATAAGAACGACAAATCCAGACCACGCACTTTTTATATTCTAAATTGCAATAATATTGAGATAAACGGAATAATTTTAACCAATCCAAATAGTTGGATGATACACCTGGCAGGATGCAGGAATGTGCATATTAACAACATAAAAGAATTAGGAACATGCATAGGTAGTGACGGTGTGGATGTAGTTGGCAGCAAAAATATTCATTTAGAAAGCCTATTTATATACAATAACGACGATTGTGTGGTTATGAAAGCATCTGGCGAAGCGCAAACAGATGTTGAGGATGTATTGATAGAAAAATGTATATTTGGTAACGGACCTGCCAGGAATGCCATGGAGATAGGATTCGAAACAAGGTGTGAATATATGCGTAACATTACTTTCCGCGATTGTGATGTACTATGTGTGCATGGACATGGTGCCCCTATTTCAATTCACAATGGAGACAGAGCATTAATCCACAATGTTATCTTTGAAAATATTCGAATTGAGCACCATTACGATAAATTATTTGATCTGCGCGTCTTAACTTCACGTTGGAGCAAAGATGATTGTCATGGTCGTGTTTATGACGTTATCATCCGCAATATAGATGTAACCCGCGATGTTTTTAACCCCGGTTATACGGTGGCAGTTATTGGTGGTATCGATGATGAACATGCGGTTACTGATGTGCTGTTTGAAAATATCAGGTTCAATGGTACAAAAGTAAATACTGCTGAAGAAATGGATTTATATATGCGAAACACAAAAAATATTGTTATAAAGTAAATCACTACTGTCGCTTAAGGTAACCTATAAGAAAAATTAACCGGTAACAGAGCCTGTCGAAGCAACCTTTTAAAGAATATTTTACGTTTAAATGCGATAAACCTGTAGTTAATAAAATGGAGATACCATGTTATTTTTATTATTGACGGCAATATTGTTATTGCCATTACTGATTTTATCTGCAGGAGCAGATAAAAATCAATTTCAATTAGAACCTATACCTTTACCCATGGTAGACGCGACAATACCATGGGTAGATAAAAATGATACAACATGGCAAAATGCAAAACCACTGTTTGAAATATGTGACGAAAACCAGAAGAACTTCTCCGCAAAAGGATGGATGGCAGCAACCAATGATGAATTACTGGTGCAGTTAGATGTCAACGATGTTACACATATAAACAACCAGACGGCAGGAGATATCTGGAATGGCGATTTCGTGCGCATCGCGATTGATGGTAAAGGCGATGGCGCAGGTGCAGGTGATAAAGAAACAAAAGGAATATTTGGCGAAGATGACGCGACCATTGGATTTGCGTTAACCAATACAGGCCATAAAGGTTGGGTTTATAGTGCCGGCAATTCTAAATTTTCTGATGCTTATCCTGAGGAATTGTTAAATTTTACACGTGATGAGAATACCCATATAACCCACTACTTCATTCGGTTACCATGGGAAAAACTAAAAGTAAAACCGGGAGTTTTTCCACAGTTTGGTATTGTATTTCAGATACGAAATATCGATAAACAAGATCAAAGAGAACCACAACAAATACGTTGGGGTGCAGGTGCCGATGAACCACGACCGGGATTATTCCGGAAAATTTCTATCGACAATCCATCAACTGAAATTATCGAAGTAACTCCTGCCATAACCACCGCCTGGGATACCGGTGACGCAACAGAATTTACAATAGCTATCGCGTCTAAAAAAGATGTGAAGATACAGGCGCAAGCAGGTAATGTGAAATTTAATTATACAGTCGAAACAAACGGTACATATGCACCACAACGTTTTAAACTTAAATACCACCCATCCGGCCAATCAGAAAATGAAAAAGTGAGCATTAAATTATCCGGTGGTGACAGAAAAAAAGAAACCATTAAATTAGATACAGAGATTATAATAGCTGATATGGTGGTTGAAAAATTTTATAATTTGATTAACGAACTGATTACAAAGGCAAAAGAACCACTATTTCTGCGTCATTTACGATCAGTAAAAGCAATGGTTCAAACAGAATGGGCACGCGCGACAGTATACAAAAAAAGTAATACCGCGTTATCAAATGAAACATTAAAATATATCCGCAATCTAACCAACGGCTTTTCCGGCAAAGCAGCAAATTGGACATCATACACAGAAGATGGTCTACCCCTGTTCATGAGTTACATATCCCCTCGCGACGGAACCCTGCAATGGTATGCCATGACTCTGCCCAAAAATTGGGACAACGCAAAAGCATATCCAATGTTTTTCGAATTGCATGGTGCCGGGAATCCACATTATTTAAACCATATATCGTCACAATTAGGTAAAGATGCCGGTGTTTCCGGATTAATGGGTTATGAACGTTCAATAACATTTGCAATGGTGCAACGTAATGGCGTGCATATTTATCCATTTGGTCGTGGCAACACAGGTTATCGCGATATTGGCGAAACAGATATTACCGAGGCATACAATGACGCGCAAAAGACTGTGAAAATTGATGTAAACCACAGATACCTTTATGGATTTTCAATGGGCGGTGGCGGAACATGGAATTTTGGCAGTCGTACCCCGGACCAATGGGCCGCCATCGCCATAATGGGCATGGGTGTGCAGGCAGGAAACTGGGGACAAGCGGAAAATGTGAATTACCTTCCCATATATGTTTGGGGTGGTGAGGCGGACAATATCGCTTACCGCGGTAATAAGCCACCTAAAGAACAAATTAACGATTTAGCGCGTACAATTACTGATGCCGGTGGAAAAGTAAATGCCAGTTCCACCCCTGCTCTGGGACATATGTATATCTATTCGAAACAAGAAGAATCCATTACCTGGATGCAACAATTCACCCGCAAACGTCCGGATAAGTTTAGCTTTGTCGCCGACACCGATAATCACCGTGGAGTTTGGGGAATTACCATGACGCGCAATTTAGAGATAAACGCCTTACCTAAACTCACCTGTAATATTGAAAACAACATTGTAAATATTACAACTGTCGGCACCACACATATTGATATACAATTAGATTCAACTGGTTTACAATTAAGTGGTGATGTTAAAATAATAGTTAATGGCCAGGAAAAATATGCCGGACCTGTTGTCCCTGGTACATTAAGATATGATATTCCAATAAAGTAGGTTTTTTTTGTACTACAATTTCCTGTAAATTAACATTGCGAAAAGGGAATTGTAATATTAAAACGAAAATTTAGAAAAATCATTTAAGACATTCAGTCAATCGGGAGACATATAATGGATTTACGTTATCGTCAGGTACATCTTGATTACCATATTCCGGCCGATATTCCAGACCTGGCAATCGACTTCAACCCGGAAGCATTTGCTGATACTATGGTTAACGCGCATATAGATTCAGTTACATGCTTTGCCCGTTGTCATAACGGTTGGCTTTATTATGAATCAGCATCTTTTCCGGAACGTATGCATCCACAACTGCTGCGCAGGAATTTATTGGGTGAACAGATAGAAGCACTGCATAAACGCGGCATTCGCGCGCCAATATATATCACAGTTCAATGGGATCATTTCACCGCTAAACAACATCTGGACTGGTGTGTGGTGCGTCCGGATGGCTGTATTGATGGCAATGGCCCGTTGGAACCGGGGTTTTATCGATTTCTGTGCTTAAACCATTCAGAGTATGTTGATTTCTTAAAGGCACATGTGCGGGAATTGTTGAATTTATTCCCGACAGATGGCATATTCTTTGATATTTTGTGGTGTCGTCAATGTGTTTGTGACAAATGCAAAGAAGATATGGCAACAAAAGGACTTAATATATTAAATGAAGAGGACCGGGTAACACAAGCAACAGCAGTATTAAATAACTTTATGATTGATATGAGCAATTTTGTCCGGAGCATAAATAACGATTGTTCAATTTATTACAACAGTGGTGACATAAAACCCGGAAACCGTGGACAGGCATCTGCCTTCTCCCATTTTGAGTTTGACGCATTACCCAGTGGTTCCAGTGGTGGTTATATGGCATTCCCAACCATTGCGCGTTTTGCCCGTAATCTGGGTAGCCCATGTATGGGAATGACAGGAAAGTTTCACCGCGGTTGGGGTGATATTCATTCTTTGAAAAATCAGGCAGCATTAGAATATGAATGTTTCCAACTGTTATCACTTGGTTGCCGATGTTCCATTGGCGACCAAATGCATCCTAATGGCGCGTTGGAAAAACCGACATATGACCTTATTGGCAAAGTTTATGCTGAAATAGAAAAAAAAGAACCATGGTGTCGCGATGCCGTACCATTAGCAGATATTGCACTGTTAGGTGCAGAGGAGTATGGTCCATGGCAAAGCAGCACTTCCGGAATGGTTCGCATGTTAACCGAGGGTGGGCATCAATTTAATATAATTGATTCTGAAATGGATTTCAACAATTATCGTCTGGTTATTTTGCCGGATTATATAACTGTTAACAGCAATCTCGCCGACAAATTGCGTAAATATATTAAAAATGGTGGGTCCATACTGGCATCATTTGAATCCGGTATAAACCCGGATACACAAGAGATACATCTGGCGGAACTCGGGATAACCAGCATGGGTCCCGGTGTATTAGCACCGGATGGAAAACCGGCACGGGGAAGACTATTCAGCGAACATTGGGACTGGTGCAGTACTACCCACGCTGATTTTATTCGTGCTAATGAAGAATTAGCAACTGATGTGCCGGAAGGCGATTTAGTAATGTATACCAAAGCGGTTGAGGTGTCAGCAAATCCGGGTTCAACGGTGCTGGCGAATGTGATTTTGCCATATTATTATCGCACGGCAGCACATTTCACATCTCATCAGCAAGCACCTTCGTCAGGTAAAATAGGTTCCGCGGCTATTGTTCAAAATGGTTCTGCTATCTATTTCGCGCATGCTATAGGTTCACTTTATTATGAATACGCGCCGCGTTGGGTGCGCACCCTGTTCCTTAATGCTATATCACGATTATTACCTTCGCCATTGCTGCAACATAACGGACCATCTGCAATGGAAACTGCAATACATGAACAGGCAGACAAGAAGAGACAAATTATTCATCTTCTTTATTATGTACCGGAACGACGCACCAGCAGATTAGAAGTTGTCGAAGATGTAATTCCACTTTATGACATAACCATATCATTACGTGAAGACAAAAAGATACTGAATGTAAAAATAGTTCCTGATGAAATTGAATTGCCCTTACAGCGAAAAGGAAACCGGGTATATGTGAATGTGCCCAAAATTAATGGTCATGCTATGCTGGAGATAAGTTATTAATATCAGGACTTCGCTTTAACAAAAAAATAAGCTTAAAATGGTTGCTTCGACAGGCTCAGCGACCGGTCAATGAGCCTGTCAAAGTGACCTTAAGCGAAAGTCCTGTAATTAATAAATATTTACCACAATGGAACACTAAAAACGCAAACTGTTTTCTGGTTTAATTTGATACAATAAATAAAAATGAAAGGTAAGTTTAATGAGTTCAATATATAATGTTTTGGATTATGGGGTAGTTGCCGACAGTGAAAACCTGCAGACAAATGCGATTCAGCAAGTCATTGACATGGCAGGTAACAATGGTGGTATCGTCGTTTTCCCTGCCGGATCGTATTGTTGTGGTGGTTTACATATAAAAAAGGCAATAACTATCCAACTGGAGAAAGACGCATTACTGATTGGCAGCGATAATTATCTTGATTACGGATCCGGTAATTGGACCGAAGCATTTATAACCGGAACAGATTTAGCATATTTAAAAATTATCGGTAGCGGAACAATTGATGGAGTCGATTGTGAAAACCCCAATGGAGAAGAAAACTTTCGCGGTCCACATTGTATCTTGCTTTCAAATTGTAAGAATATTGAAATCCGTGACATTACCATTTTGCGTTCCGCTAACTGGGCCATATATTGCCACGACAGTACGGACGCAGTACTGGAAAACGTCACTATTCTTGGTGGTCATGACGGATTACATACCCAACGATGCACTAATTTCTCTATTAAAAATTGCGATTTCCGCACCGGAGACGATGCCTATGCCGGTAGTGACAACGAAAACTTTGAAATAATCAATTGTCAGATAAACGCCTCATGCAATGGGTTACACCTGGGTTGTTTGAATATAAAATTACAAAACTGCAGATTTTGGGCACCGGGGGAATATATACACCGGGTTAGCGGACGCACAAATATGTTCGCGGCAATATGTCACCTTTCCCCGGAAGACAGAAACCCTGTAAAACTTAGCGGAAACTGGTTGGTAACAGACTGTATTGTAGAAAATTGTGACGCGTTATATGAATACAATTATCAGGATGGTTTATGGCAAACAGGACAACCGGTAACAACAATAAAATTCAACAATATAATAGTAATTT
>CAZNLA010000045.1:0-18471 GCA_964573385.1 uncultured bacterium | reverse complement strand
CTGATTAACAGTTATATTCGTTGCAATAGGTGGCATACTCACACCTATCCACGGATTATCTGTGACTACATATGGATTGCCACTATTACCAGGATTATAAAACGCGATGATATTTTTATTTCCATTTGTATATACAACTTCTACTTTATACGCGAAATAATTTACACTGTTTATATGTGTATCATCAGTAATAATCGCCGTAGGTATTCCCTTGTATATCTCATGTTTTATTGAAGGACTGCCTTCCGGTAAAGAATATGCCAGATTAAATCCTGCCGGTAATGCCCTTGTCATAGCACTGATAGGCAATAATGATGTATAAACATCGTATTGTTTAACACCAGAACCAGGATCTTTAAAATGTAATTTAATAGATGAACTCGAAGAAATTGCAAAACCGGCTTCATTACTTACTACAGGATTTGCTGGGGTTGAAGGCGTGCTACTACTACTACCGCCTTTAGAACCAAGCCATATGCCAACACCAAGACTGATTAATAAAATAGTCCATAATGATGTTCCGCTTTTAATTTCCGGTGATTTGTTGGTATTATTTGTATTATTGTTATTTTTAGAAGAAGAACCTGATTTTTCGTATAAAGTACCATCAGTTAAATATTGATATAAACGTTGTGCGGCAGAGTTTATAGCCATATCTTGATGTACTGATTCATTGCGCGGATCATTTGGATAAGATTTACTTTTCCCATAAATATCTAATTTACGTGATTTTGCCTTCCCATTATCATCTACTACAACCTGATATGCTACTATATGTAGCATCGCTTTCTTTGGCCCAATTTTTATTATTTCGTATTTGTAATCATTAATCGTACCCAATACAATTGAATCTACGCCTAATGGTTTAACCAAATTTGCAGCAGCGCTAACCCTATCTTCAGGTTTAGCATTTATATCTACAGCCGTATCGTAGAAAGCCTGAATCTCTGCGGCTTCCTTCTCACCCAATTGCATTTTTAACCTTGCTAGCAATGGTGACTTATTATCAATTTCAACGACATTAATGTCGCTTTTCGCAAGCATAATCTGTAGCTCGCGAAATATTTTTTGCCCTAAACCTGTGGGTGTATTTTCAGTCTTAGAATCCATCGGCAAAAAAGCAACCTGTTTTACTTCGTTTTTAATAACAGGTTTATCCGCAGCCTGCACCGCAACAGGCATAAGAAAACTCGGAATCATCATGAAAACCATGAGCATAAAACTAATGGCACGAGCGATTTTTCCGCTTACAATTTTCCGAAACATAGATTCTCCTTCAGTACTAGGCAAAAAGACGCCAATATATGGCAAGGTTAAGTGAGGTTATTATATACATAATCAGGAACTTGGGATAGTACCTGACAATGAAATTATTTAATATTTACAGGAATATTTGATTTAACTTTAGTTCCTTCCGCATCTTGAGCGGTTATTTCTACTAAATATAATCCTGCCGGGGTTAATTTTCCAGTAGAATCATATCCAGTCCAAGTTAATGTTCCATTTGTATTATCAACAGTGCTTGTAACAGTTGAAATATTTTTTCCTGTTATACTGCGTATATTCATTGCTACATTCGCAGGTGCTGACAGTTCATAATTAACAGAAACAGCACTTTTATTTCTAGTTTTACTTATATTTACAGTTGTATTTATAATTGCAAGTCTAACATTTCTCTTTTCAGCAATTATTTCAAAACTCCGGGAAAATGCCTCAGAATTATAACTATACAACGAATTGGTTCGCATATTAACTCTTTTTCCGGACTCTTTGTCAAGTAAAGTCAGAGAATAATTACCTGGAAATTCAGTTTGATTACCCCACCGGAGTGTTAATAGTCCTTGTTCCGGCGCAGGATTTACAGTGAAATTCCAAACTGATTTTGATGCAGGATAATTAATTTGACGAGACAATTTATCGTTTAAAGAGCTTATTACTATTTCAGCTGAGTTCGGAGCGACTGGAGGTGCTACAATATTTCTTATTAAACCACTGCTCGAGGATACACCGAAAGTAGCGGATGAAATAACACCAGTATCCGTAGAAACTTTTAAATTAGTCAACCACCCATCAAAATTCTTAATTACCGATGTTGAACTCCGATAATTATTTATGCCTGTAAAATTAATATTTAATGCTTCATACGATTTAACCCAATATCCTGTAAACGGTTGGATACTTAAATTATATAAATCTTCTTCTGTATAATATTTCAATTCATAAGTATTTGTATCAGAGTTGAAACTATAAATTGCACGATCTATGTATCCCTTATAAACCGCATCCTTAAATGAATATGAATAACCGGCATAATTAACTTTACAATCACCTAACCTCACACCATAAACAAACGGTGAACTGATTAAATTCCAACCCTGAGTTAAAGAAACCGGAAAATCTAATGTTTCGTCTAATTTTGATGCACCCTGAAGTGAAATAGAAACATCAGAGTTTATCTTAATCCAATATCCTACACCCGGAGATACAGAGAAATCCTGATCAGTGGATTTTATATGCGTCTTTAATGAATTGTTATATTTTGCTACAGGAATTGAAGTACCTAACACCGCAGAAACAGAAGGGTTAGAAAATTGATATGGAAAACCTGCCAGATATAAACCTGTTTTAAAGTTCATAGTTGTTGATGCAGGAATATTGAGATAAAATGTCATCTTTGAAGTTATACCAGAGGAGAATGTATAATTTAATGTCACAGGAACCAATCCACAAGCTAAACCATTTGGTTTCAAATTCCAAGTATAATTTAAGCCTGGAGTATATGCGACTGTTGTTTGACTTTCTTTACTGATTGATATATTTGATATTGTTGAATTTGTACCACTTTGGATATCCAAACCTTTACCCGGAATAATAGATAGAGAGGCAATAGAATCAAACAAAGAGGAGGCATTAGCAATAATTACAGAAATTGGAATTAAATTAGTTGATGAGGTAATATCGCCAATATTCTTTATTGAAATACTATTGTAGTTCATTGTTCCTTCAGAATCTTTAGAAACAGCAGAGGTTTCATTACCCATTGATAAATTTCCACAATAAACACGACTGTATTTTGGATTTATCAATTTAGAATTAAAATAAAGACCTACACCAGAATCTGATCCCAGAATAACGCCTGGAGTTATTGTCTTTGCTGTCTGATTATTATTTAACCAGGTATTTGAGACTAATCTTGTCATATCACCAAATATTAATTTGTCAGGTTTTACTATATTTTTTTCATTTATAGGTTGTGTAAGATCCTGAGAAACAGCCCAATATGGATTAGGTTGATAAAAGCCAGCACTATCAGGATAGACTACATTCCAACCAGAAGGAATGGAAGTGTATTCAGATTCAGTATTGATTAATTCGCCAGTTGGTAACACAAATGGTTTTTCAGAACTTCTTACAACAGCACCATTATTAATCCAAAACTTAACATTTTCTAATACACGTAACGATATATTTAATTGCGATCCACAATTATTTCTAATTTCATATTTCCATTGTAAATGATTTCTTACTGATCTTAATTTAAACTCAACTTCAATGATATATCCTTCGTTAGAAGTATATACCCAAATAAAATGTCCTTGCTTCATACCTGTTAACGAATCAGTATCAACTTGTGGCGCTAAACTAAAAGAGCCACCTTCGCCTATCGTAACTTCCTGATTTATTTCCCGAATATATATATAAGCCCGTGAGCCTTCAATTGCCTGAATATTATTATCATTAATATTTTCTAATACACCAGTAGTAGAACCCCATAACCACATACCGGCATCAGTTGAAGAACCATATTTAATTGATGTTTGCGCATAACTATTTTTCCATGTTTGAAAACCAACTGGTATATCATTTATTACTCCAGTATCAATAACATCACCAGTTGCGCGAGTGTATGGTATTTCTCTTGTAAAAAAAGATGAATCAGCACTTGCATTGATAAATGTTAATGCTAAAAGAAAAAATAAAATATATTTCATCAACTTTATTGACATCAGTTATTCCTTATTTATTAATAATAGTGACAGCTTTTAAAATTCGGCCGTCAGACGAGTTTAATTTCACAGAAAGTTGATAAGTTCCGGTTGGAGTTGACTTACCATTAAAATCATTACCATCCCAATAAAAATCGGTTAGTTTATCTGCAACAACAGATATGGAATTTGAATATACTAGTCGACCGGAGATATTACGTATTTCAATATTGCATAAACCATCCTGTGATACTGACCATGATACCCGGGTTTGATCACCCCTTCTTGATATTTCCTGACGTAAACTGTTGATAGTCAAAGAGTTAGAACGTTTCTTTATAATAACTCTAAAATCTTTTTCTCCTATTTCTGGCATATAAAAACTATAAGATGGGACAGTTCTGAGGTTTACTTTATAACCAGAAGACAGATCATATAAAAAGATATCAAATTTTCCTGGAACATTTAATAGATTAGTGGATGTTATTATATTATTTCCAGTAACTGATCTTACTTTAAGGTCCCAGCATTTTTCATCAGTAAAGTACGACTTATAGTCAGCAACTAATTCAGAAGTTGATGACCTGTTAGTCATTGATACACCTAAAGGTGATATCGGTGGCGCAGAAATATCTATTGAATTATCATAACCGTCAGTAGCATTATTTGCTATTCCAATCAAATAATTTGCCATGCCATTATTATCTTCATTCTTAATTTTTAATTGAAAATCCCAATTGCTTGAATCATAAATCTTTGAAAATGATTTCATCTCTGAACGATAAACCCCGGGAGTAACTATTAATTTAACAAATGTGCTTTTCGCTTCAATCCAATATGCATTCCAAGGTTGTAAATTAACTGAATCAAAATTAGATGCTGTATATCCAGACCCATTAAATGAAAATATATTTTTACTCACATATCCATTTTTAACAGCTGTATCAAATGAATATTTCACACCGGAAACTTCTATATTACATGATGATAACGGTATTGTTTGCAGGAAAGGATTTCCGACCATATTAAATCCTGGTGCTAATTTTATATATATAGGCAAGTCATTAGCTAAAGTATCACCATTAAGTGTGAGCAATGAAGAAATCATCGTCTTAGGGGTTCTTTTCAGCCAAAAACCTAATCCGGCAGGTGCTTTTAATGTATTATCATTAGTTTTTCCAGAATATGCAACTGCTATTGTAGAATTTTCATTAAAGTCAAAGTTTGGATACCATATATATTTTGATAATATCGGATCATAACGACATAAATTCTCATTCAAATTACTTTCAGATATGACTGTAGTAGCGCTACCAATATTGACAACTGGAATTGACAACATCCAAGTTCCTAATCCAATCTGTTTTTGTGCAATAGTAAAACTATAATTTGATGTAATAATAGCATTAGTTACCCTATCACGACCAGATATTATATAAGAATATGAACCTGGCGATAGCGCAGATACCTGTTGCGCATACATAATCCCATCAGTAACTATAACAGGTAACTGAACATTATTAAGGGTTAAAGTAGGAGATTGCAGCGATCCTATTTTTGCAGTAATAATTGGCATGGTACCATATATAGTTGCATTATTTAATGGTGATATTAAAGTTATTGAGGATGGCTGAGAAACTGAAATAGTTGCATAAACCTTATTTAAACTTTGTGAAATTTTAGTAATGGATACCCATGATTTGTCACCATTATATTTTCTTGTTGATGGTGATGTGCTGTCATCAATAGCATTAATAACTCCGGGGAAAGTTGTACTTATACTCGGAATATTATCGTAAAAAGCAGATCCTGATGCTTTTGAAATAACTTCCAACAAGTTATCAGAAGATAAAGGCATTACTCTTGGATGTGATAAATCTTGTTGAAGATTATTATTTTCAATAATACCGACTGAATCATCTATATGATAAATCATCATTCCCGATTCTGGTAAATATTCATCAAATCCAAGTTGTGCTCTATTTTCAACAAGAAAATATTCCCCAGTATTATTCTGAAAATCTAAATCATTAGGTATATTTCCATCTGTCCATAATTTATAAACCTGTGATTTAAAACCCGAAGTGTATTGTTGTGCGGATAATGTAACAGTTGCTACATCGGTAACAGGTGTTACACTCGCTACCCATTTTAATTGCATTTTAGACCATGCATCAAGATGAGAAGGAGAAGATCCAAAAGCTATTTCATCAACAGAATGGGGAGTAATATTAGTACTTACAGATTGATCATCCTCAGGGAATGGTAAATACGAACCATGAGCCATTAATGACCAATCATGTAAACTAACACCAGTTGACGCCGGATTAGCGTTATACAAATCTGCAAGTCCAAATGCGTGTGCAATCTCATGACACCATGTTCCTGTTACATCCCAATATCTCGGAATAATAACACTTGGATATGAAGTTGCTTTGTCTGCTGCTTTACCATACTCATCTGCAGTAGGATTACCTGAATTCGCAAGGTTAAACATACTATCATTACATTGTGTCTCTGGTAATAAAGCAAATGAGTAAATGTTTGTTCCGTCTGGCGCATTAACAGGTATTGAAAAAGTTTCAAATACTGAAGATAAATCTTTAACATCGCTACCCATACCTAACTCTGAACCTGCGCCTGCATGAATTAAACAAATTACATTATAACTGGAAAAAGAAATATTTGACAATTGACTTACTGTATCTTCCAGAATAGTTTTATGCGTATTATGATTTACAGATGTTAAATCAGTTCCATACTTAGTCATAATATTCGGTAAAGTAACAGTTGGTGCAAGTGTAGGAACTATGGAAATTGCATTACCCGAAACTTCTGAATAATATTTCTTTACCTGTCCGATTCTATTTTGAAAATACAAATTAAAATTATCTGCAGTTGGCCCCCAAACACGATATGGAAATTGGCCGGTACCTGTAGTCTTATCATCAGTATCTATTTGAAATTGAACGGGAATAAATAAGATTTTAACATCGCCGCTTATTGGTGCAGGTGTACGACCGACTTCCGCTACCCGAGACTTAGTATTACGTCTAGATACCACAGAATCTTTTACAGACATACCATACAATGAAGGTACTGATAAAATATTATCAGTACACATCATAAATATTACAAATAAAACAAGATAAAATCTCTTCATATAATTCACTTTCAAATATTACCTGCGATGAATAAAACCTGTTCTGACATTTGATGAATTAACATCTGCTGTTATTCCAACTTCATTAGCACCACGACCGGTATCCGCACGTGGAAGCTTAATTCCAAAACCATTAAATGAGTTTCGTGCTGTCTGTCTTACTGTGGGCAAAACAGGAGGTGTTGCGGGCATTGGAAATTGATGAGTTGATGAAAAAACATAACCCGAAGTATTACTATTAACATTTAAAGGTAAATAGTAATTTTGGCCTGCAATCTTTATACCAAATCTCCAAAATATCTGACTTTTTCCTGGGAATGTATCTGTCAGATATTTTATTGGAATAATTGCCGAATACGAACTACCACCACCGGAAGAAATTGTTTGAATTGTCTTAGTATCATTAAAATCTATTGATGATGATAACTGCAGTATATAATAATCAGCACCATTAACGACATCACAAGTAAACAATCCTGAGTCACCCGGATAGATACCACTATCAGGTGTTACATTAACAGGTGGTGAAATTAATGTAACTGTTCTGCTATATGGACTTGCAGTGCCAATATTCAGTTGATATTCAGTTGGCTGACCTGCAGGATCTGATATTGCTCTTGCTTTAAACTCTTTATAAACAGGTACGATCTGATATGTAGCAGATTCACCAGATTTTAATGGATAATAATGTGTAGTGATACTAAAAGTATCAGTACCGCTAATAGGTGTTCCATTATCATATATATTGTCACGATTAGGTTCATCAGTTTGACCTAATGAATGTAATGGAACTTTGATTGGTCCATCTACAGCTAAACTATCAATTATAATTTCCCATTGGTTTGATTTTACTTCAACACCTGGTGCAAATGATTTTGCATCGTCAATAAATGAAAACGTTGAATTAGGAACGACATTTATAGGAATACCATTTCTATAAATTACATAACAAACGACCCGGTCGCCTAATGATGCCCAATTTAAAACAATTGCACCAGATTGATATCCGGTTGCAACAGCATCTGAAATTACAGAAACTTGCGGTACTGATGTTGAACTTTCAATTGCAGTCTTACCATTGTCAGTCTTAATTATTGAGTATAGAAATACTGCGGCACCAATAGCTAACAACTTCATCCCAGTGCCTTCACGTTTATTGTTGTCTGCTGTTGTACCTGAATCGCTTCTATTATATTTACCCATATTTATTGTATTGCTATTTGAATTACCTGCCGGAATAGGTTTAACCGTTGGTGAAACATTCGGAGTATTTTGATTATCATCAATATTAGTCTGGCCTGGAATATAAACTGAAAAAGCTCTGTCACCGGGTGCAATACCAGAATCATCATCTACAGCAGCAATCGCAATAGTATCTGTTACAGATTTAATATGCATTTTTCCTGTAATAGTATCGCGCCTGACAGTCATTACTTGCATTCCGGGTGTAAATCCAGCAGACTTCCCACCTTTAATATAAATTCCCTCATCATTCTGTGTAGTCATTACTGATCCAATTACAGTTTTACGTGATTGAATCTGCTGTAATAATTGATATGCACCTGCAGTTAATGCTTCCTGTACCAAAACATCTGGGTTACCGGAATATCCAACTTTAACAGAACTCCTTTGAATAATATTACCACCGTTTATAGGTGATTTCGTCAATGTGCTTAAAACATCGACATCAATAGTAGCCTCTGCGTAAGTACCATCTTTCTTTTTATAAATTTGGATATTTTTTATAACCCCGGAGATAACTATACGTGTTTTCAATTCAGTTGCAAGTTTAACCTGTTGATCCCAGGTTAATGAGCTTGTATATCCTAATTCAGCAATTTTATCGTCAACGTCAGAACGGTGGATTACATCATAATCTGTTGATTTTAGTAATTCAACAGCAATCGCATCTGCTGCTACTCTACCTATCATACCAGTTTTATATCCTGATTTATTATCAAAATCAAGAACAAGTATAGGGGTCACTTTTTTAATTGTACTTGAGCCAATCGTGCCATCACCAAAATATTTCATCACAGAACTTGATGATGAATCACCTTGTACTGTTTGGGCTATAATTGTCATACAGGTAATTAATAATAGCACCATTACCATAACTATTCTTTTTATCATTTTTTTTCCATTTCTATTTCTCATTATTGAGACCATTGATTTTCTCCTTTGGAGTATCTTGGCTTATCTTCCAATTAAAGAAACATAACCTACTGCACGGACTGACCTTCCGGTTAAGTCTGACAATTTTACTTCACAAATATAATTACCTAACTGGAGTATTTTACCAGATTGATCGATACTACTCCAATTCCAGATATTTTCGCCAGAAATCACATCAATATTACCTGATAATAATCTTGAACCGGTAACAGAACGAATTACGATTGATGCGTTACCAGAAACAGAAGAATCAAATGAGATTGCCTGGGTTCTCTTATTTGAACATCTGATATTATATATTTGCAATAAGGCAGATCTTTTCGATACAGATATTTTGAAAGTCCTTGATGTATTTTTATATAAATCCTGAATATATTGATACTGATTAACTGTATTCATCGATATAATCTTACCATTTTCTTCATCAGTTAAGTTAACTTCATAACCGCCGGGTAAATCTTTTGATAAAGAACTCCAGTTTAATATGACTGCAGAACCGGGATTAACAGCATCAATTTGCAATTTCCAATCTCCGGTTGATGTTTTTCTGACATCTGATATATATGATCCATTTACATTACCCCAATCAGTATGAACAAAACCGGATCTCAGTTTCACTGCAGGTGATTGTGGAGGGGTACGTGAATCAAACCTGTTATCAAATGAATCTGAAGCATCTTTTACTGCGCCATAATAATTTTTTGAAATTTCACCATTATTAGCATTCACAATAACAGAAGATATCCAACCATCAACAGATTGCCTGACTGATGCTGATCGTACCTGCACATTAGAAAGGTTCAGAGTGCAATTTTGATAACAATAAATCCAATATCCCTTATATGCATCTATAATGGTTGCAGATGAATAACTACCTTTACCAGACCATGGATCAATAATCCATCCATACACAGATGAACTCACATTAACATCCGTCACTGCTTGATTCCATGTTTTAATAGCACCATTAATATCAATACTTGATGATGTTAATGATACTGAATATGGGAATGGATTTCCTATTAAAGTCCAACCTGCATTCAACGGGATAGCGTATGGGGTTGTGCTATCAACAGATGGTCCAGTTAAATTAACAGATTTTGATGTAGTAAAATTACTCCAGTAACCTTTTCCGGGTATAATTGTATAAGGATTAGATGAAGAAAACTTGTTATAACTACTATTGTAATTGTTATAATCAGTTGCAATTTTATCATCTAACAGAACAGCATCTGAGTTTGACAATCCAAAAATAGTTGACATTGCAATGCCAGAGAAATCACCGGGCATTGAGAACATATTAATTCCACTTGTAATAGTATAAAAAGACATCAAATTTACATTGATAATTTTAATTTCATTTGTAGTTACTGTGACAATCATTTCATCAATAGTTTTTCTGCCTTGCATTTCGTATCTCAACTTGTAAATACCTGCAGGAACAGATACCTTATAATTGTATCCCCCATTATCACCTGTAAATATATTAGTTGATAATATTGTTTTATAAGTCAAACCATTAATAAAGAATGTTACCTTTGCACCTGCTAATGCTTTACCACTTATACCATCATATATTTTACCCTGTATAGCAGTACTATCAGTTGATGTTTGACTTGTTGATGACAATACAATTGGATCCACGAATTTTCCTAATAATGCTATATAACCGGTTACTTCTCTGGTATCACCGATGTATCCTTGTGGTGAAGTTTTTATACTGATATTACCATCCGAAAATAATCCTATGTATTTAAACTTACCATTATAATCAGTTTCAGTATCATATGAAATACCATTCATAGTTGCAGTAACAGTAACTCCTCTTAGTGGAGTATTACCGCCTAAAACAATACCGGTTAATTCACCCGGATTTGCCAAATATGTACCTAATCTTAAAGTAAGTGCATTGCCAGGCACACCGTCGAGAGTAACAAACTCTGTGACTGATAAGCCATCATTTAAATTAGTCGCTGTAATTAAATACGCGCCGACTTCAATATTATCTATTGAATATATACCAGCATTATTTGATTTGACAGTAACCGGATTACCGTTACTTAATGGTGTAGCTTTAACTTCCGCACCAGCCAGTGTTAAACCATCAGAAGTTAATACAGTTCCATAAACAGATGCCTTATCAGGATTACGTAAAAGACGGAAATTAACATCAGCACCCTTGTAAATAGCTCCACCTTTTAATGCCGGTGTAAATACCTGAGTGCTACCTAAATACCCATTCGGTGATACTGTTACACCATATATTTTACCGGGTCTCAATCCACCGAAATAATAATTACCTGATGAATCTGTTTTAACTGAATAAATATCTTTGGCCTTTGAATATTTATCTGATGTCGTACCATCAGAATTGGTAATAGTAACTTTAGTTGATTCGCTAACAGTAACTAAAATATTGCCTAACGGACTATTACCCTCATTTTGCTGCATTACAACACCTTGTACTGCACCGTCAAATAACCATTCAAATGAATCATTCAATAATTTATATCTATCTGTAGATACAATATTATCAGGGTTAAAAGTAAAAGTAATTACCCTACCATTTTTCGTGCTATCTTCTCTGGAAATTGCTAAATAAGTGGATGCAGCCCTAGTCATACCCTGTGAATTTGCTGATGTTAATATCATTGCGCCTTTGCCACCATTAGTAACAAGGCAAGGGTCCCAACACAAATCTACAGAAATGGGTGATGCTAAAGTATATTGTGATAAATTATTATTACGAACGATTGCCGCACCTCCTGAAATTGTTGGTGAAGCCAATGTAGAACCATACCAATTAGTAACAGTGGTAATAGCATCCGGACCTGATGGTATAACTGTAAATGCGGATGATGATTTTAATCCTGCAACTTCAGACAAAAAGCTATTAGGAGTAACTCCATTTTGAGTTAAATCCTGAACAAGGTCAGATCCCATCAATAATAGCCTGCCTCCAGACTGAACAAAATTTTTCAAAGTATCCTGAGTTCTTTTTTCAATGATTGATCCGGTGCCATTACCATCACCAGAATTTACCATCATTCTGGATGCAGGGAATGGTGATGCCCAAACAACAATTTTAGACCCATGACCTGAAGATGAAATTTGTGTACTGCCATCCAATGGTGAAACATATATTCTTTCGTCTGGCAGATAACTGTTTAAAGTAGTATCAGGTATCCTACCACGGCATAATACCCGCCAAATATCAGCACCTGGTGTAAAATTAAAAGTTGCTGTTGAATCAGCA
Source organism: uncultured bacterium (assembly GCA_964573385.1). Lineage (GTDB taxonomy): Bacteria > Armatimonadota > Hebobacteria > CAIYQO01 > CAIYQO01 > JBAXQQ01. The sequence continues at coordinate 5,891 of CAZNLA010000045.1, read as the reverse complement.
CGATTAACCGCCAATGGAGAATCGATTCTAGAATAATAAGGACTATTTGTATATAATATAGGGTCATACTGGGTAACAGCACCTGTTACACCAGAAGACATAAACTTCTGACCGTCGATATAATCATCTACAAATAATATTGAGTGTCCACCTGTAAATGGTGATGTTGAAAATCCACTAATATTATCGTAACGTTTTCTATTACCATGCCAGTTATTATTACCATCCTGTAATAGATTTACAGTATCTTCAACAATTATGTCTATATACCAATCTGAATCTTCCATCGGCGCTTGCCATTTAACACTGAATATCCCATCATTAGCAACATCATCACCATTGTTTAGTAATCCATTATCTTTTAATTCTATCCAATGAGTAGGAACTTCGGGGTATCCATCACCGTCATTTGATCCTGCAAATAATCTTGGGTTACTGGTTTGTGTATAATATCCGGGATATCCGTTACTTCCATTATGAATATCTAAATAACTTCCACTGATAATATCATATGGACCGAAATCAAGCGGTGATGTCTCGCCTAAAGTAGCATCATCCAACGTAATTACATGGTCAATGCCTTCTTTATCTGTTGTATCAGTATCAGGATCTTTAATCTGCATCCATACGTGTCTTACTGAATTATAAGATGCAATTCTGACAGAGATATTCATAATCGAACCAGGAGTAGCCTCACGGGGTGTGATTACAGGTGATGACGATACATATGGTGTCTGAATATCAGTTAAAACGGATATAAATAAGTCGTGTGTATTTTCATTTCTATCTGAAATAAATATTATATCACCCGGATTGCCCAGTCCTGGTTGGGGATTTGATGAATACTGATTTGGTACTTTATTATAATTATCAAAATTCAGAAGATCATTAAAATATCTTGGTTCAGGAGTAATAGCAGGATCACCTGTTCCTTCCTCACCATATTTCATAATCCAGATATTTTTATTATTTGTTACATCACCACTTGCAGTAGATCGGTTTGACGTGAAAAGTAATTTCCCGTCCTGAGTATACTTAGGTTCAGTATCATCACCGTTACCGTTTGTTATTTGTTTTTTTAATGTTCCTCCAGGAGACATTTTCCAAATATGTGTTCTGGTATCCAGACTGTCATTACTTAAATTTGTATAATCAAAAAGTATCTCATTTCCGCTATTAGCTATTGACGGGTTTTTGTAATATTCTCCGGTTGTAGCGGCCGTTAATCGGGTTGGGTTGGGTACATTGCCACCAGTTAAATCTATTGTTAAATTGGGTACGTTTCCAGTCCATACAATAGATAATTTATAAATATCCCATGTATTGGTGGTAGTAAGCATATCGAAAAATATTGAACGCCCATCAATAGAGATGCATGCTGAATTTATTGGTTGTGTTTGTTCTATTATTTCATCAGAAGGCCAAACTCTGTGAATAGTTGAAGTTGCCTGAACGTAATAATTCAGTGAGTTTTTCTGATCATAATCTGTACCTGTATTAACTATTGCAAATAAACCATACGCCGGTTCAGATACATTATGATCAATAGTAACAGTCGACCACAAAAAAGCCTGAACCTTACCTGCAGTTAATATGTATTGTTTTAATCCTGTGCCATCTGGTTTAATAATATACAGATACCTTTTGTCCATAACAACTGTATCTAATTTTCCATCTGTATTTGCATCTATTGCATCTGATGTAAAAGCAATAAATCTGCCATCCGGTGACCATTGGGGAGACATTTCGTCACCGGGAGATGATGTCAGGTTTACAACTGATGGTGAACTTAGCCTTTTTAGTGATGGTGTAGCTGCAACTGACTCCACTGGCATCAGAATTAAGATGTAAATCGATATTAACAACAGGATATTAATCCAGGGTTTTAATCCTGAAATTCCCGAGGAGTTTATAGTTCCCCGATTTATCACTTCGTTGCTCCTTAATAACAATAATTCAGCAATAGACTTACTTGCCATATACTTCTTCCGGATTGAAAACTGGTTCGGATATAATCTTCCAGGTACCGTCTTCAAATTTTCGGTAAAAGCAAGAATAAAAACCGGTATGACAAGCTCCACCAGTTTGTTCAACTTTTAAAATAATACAATCTAAATCACAATCTACTTTTATTTCCAGCACTTTTTGCCGATTACCGCTGCTTTCACCTTTTCGCCACAGTTTCTGTCGGCTCCTTGAATAATATGTACCATATCCTGTTGTGACAGTTTCTTCCAAAGCAATATCATTCATATACGCAACCATCAATATTTCACCATTAATATCCTGGACAACTGTAGGAATTAATCCTGCAGAATCCCATTTCATCATTTTGACATCAAATGGCATTTCTATCTCATAAGGTTTCATTAGTTACCCCTTGCATATATCTTTATAAGTTTCTCTGATATTTAGTGTTTCAAAATTATATCAAGCATAAGCACATTTAGGCAAGTGATTTTTTACACTCCGGACAACTTTGATAACAACCATTTTAAAGGATTTTTTTCTGAACCAATATTCCAGGCTCTTTTTTTACAATATGGGCATGACGGATATATCTTATATGCCCAGTGATAAAGATCAACGGTAACAAATCTTCTCTCACAAAATCTACATTTAAATAGTCTGAAATCTGACCATTTACTACTTTTACATTCCGGACATTTAAGATTCTTTTTCACTGAATCTTTTTTAATTTCCCAGGATTTTCCACAACGAAAACAATGTCTGACAGTTTCAATACTTATTAAAGAAATTATTACCTCAGATTTATTATTTAAAATATCTGTGGTATTAGTATCAAGTTGAATATCAGGTGATGGTAATAATGAATGTATTACACCACCATTTTTCTCAATAAAGTGTTCACCACATCGTCCACAAATATTTCTTTCAGTAATTTCTCCGGAAATTATATTATGTGAACCGCAATTTACACAAATTACCAGTTTAGAATTGTGTTCATCATTCTGAATAAACAGAAACCGAGCTTTATCGTAATTTATTCTGGTATTTTTATCTGATAATATTTTATATGCTGTATTTATCAGAACAGCATTTTCGTGACTGCCCCCTAAATCCGGATGTGCTTTCAGGTTACGAATAATGTTTCTATAAGCAGATTTGATTGTCTCAGCATCTGAGTTTTTATCGATATCGAGAACTTTATAATAATCTATATGTATATCGAAATCTATACTCAATGAATTAGTCCTGTAACAAATCCATTACACCTGAGATAGCATAATCAAATGCTGTTAAAACAATATCAATATGTTCATTTTTAATTATCAATGGTGGTTCGAATCGAATAACGCAAGGATTATTCAATGTATATGCAGCCAATATCTTCTGTTGCGCGAAACCGGCTATTACTAATGCAGCTATATCGCGATCTGTAAACTCAACGCCTATTAGTAGTCCTTTTCCTCTTACTGCAGTAATAGTGCCTGGATATTTTTCTGCGATTTCGTATAAACCATTTATAAGATATTCGCCGGTAATTTCTGCATTTTCAGATAATTTGTTATTTAATATTTCATCAATAGTAACTAAAGCGGCCGCACAAGCCAATTCATTACCACCAAAAGTAGATGAATGCAATAATGGATTTGGCTCAAAAACTTTCCATATTTTCTCACTCGCTGTAAAAGCACCGATTGGCATAACACCACCACCAAGAGCCTTAGCGATTGTCATTATATCTGGAACAATACCCCAATGTTCGCAAGCAAACATTTTTCCGGTTCTTCCGAAGCCTGTTTGGACTTCGTCAATAATTAATAAAATATCTTTTTCATCACATAACTTACGCACTGCTGGTAAATAATCATCTTTAGGGACAATCACACCGTTCTCACCCTGAATAGGTTCTATTATTACGGCAGCGGTTTCGTCGTCAATTAGCGATTCTAATATCTTGATATCACCGAAAGGAGCATGTATGAAGTGTGGAATCATGGGATTAAATGGTGTTTTATAAACATCACGTCCAGAGGCACTTAATCCGCCATAAGTTTTGCCATGAAAACCACCGATAGTACCTATAATTCCTGTTTTCCCAGTTGCTAAACGTGCCAACTTTAACGCGCCTTCTACGGCTTCTGTACCTGAATTACAAAAAAATGAATATTGCAGGTTGCCGGGAGTAATTTCAGCTAATTTCTCAGCTAAATCAGCCTGAAGACGGTTAAACAATACACGTGAAGATAGTGCCATTCTGCCGGCTTGTTCCTGAACAGCCTTAACTACCGCAGGATTTGAGTGACCTAATGCGAATACTCCATATCCACCTAAAAAATCTAAATAGTCATCTCCTGCTGTATCTCTGACATATACACCGTGTCCAGACCATTCAACAGCATGAAATCCTACGAAATCCATCAAATTAGCTAATCCAGGATTAACATATTTTCGATATTTTTCAATTGTTTCATCAACAAAACTGGCAGAAGATATATCTTTATACATAAATGTTCCTTTTGATGTTTTATTAATTCTACACTTTTTCTACAAATCCTTCTATAAAAATAGCGTCTGATATTTAAATCAGACGCTATAAAAGATATATTTCCTATAATTTATTACTCAATTACGCATTTTTCAATAATATCATATCGCATTCTTACCATATCTGCGTCTGATAATTTGATATCTGCTGCTTTTACATTATCTTCTATCTGATATACTTTTCTGGCACCACATAATGCAAATGTAATTCCCGGTTGACTTATAGTCCATGAAATAACTAATTGAGAAGTGGTGCAATTATATTTTTCTTTTAATTCTCCCCATGACGCAAGTAAATCAATAATCTTAATCCTGTTCTTGGGTTTCATCCAGACAAGGTTATTTCTATATATACCTTCATCAAAAGTTGATTCCATCGTAATTTTTCCGGTTAATAATCCTTGCTCCAATGGTGAGTATGCTAATATTGATATCTTGTTGTCCATACAATATGGTAATATATCATTTTCAATGTTACGGTCCAACATGGAATAACGCGGTTGATTTGCGTCAATTTCACCGGTTTTACGGTATTCATCCATTTGTGCAGGGGTACAATTAGATACTCCTATAGAACGAATTTTACCGGCATCTTTTAATTTAATTAAAGCGGCCATAGTATCTTCAATCGGTGTTTTTTCAGGCTCTTCTGCTTGCCAATGAGTCTGATATAAATCTATATAATCAGTCTTAAGTCTTCGTAAACTATCTTCAATCTCAATAGCAATAGTATCCGGTCGTAATGATTTGCGTACTACTGGTCCATCTGAATGATTAAAGAAAAAAGTACCACGTTCATCATTCCACCATAAACCTGCTTTAGTAGCAAGAATTACTTTGTCACGTTTACCGGCAATAGCATTACCTACTACTTCTTCGCTTCTTCCAAATCCGTAAACAGGTGCTGTATCAACAAAGTTTATCCCACTATCTATTGCAGTATGTAACGCTTTAACGGACTCAGCATCATCAGTGTCTCCCCACCATGACCCGCCACCGATAGCCCACGCGCCAAATGCGATAGCACTGGCCATTATTCCGGATGTTCCAATCTCACGATAAATCATAATTAAATATCTCCAATTAATAATATTCTACAAAATTTTAAATTTACCTTGCAGATGGACCAGCAAGGTAATTACGATTGATTTCATCGACGGATAATGCTTTATCAAATATAGCAACAAGGTAATAACTTCCACGGTAACCTAAATTAAATGCGGAATTATTACCAAGGATTAAAACCGGGTCATCAATCCATTTCGTCATATCCCAAATTAATTCCCGTTCAGCAACCATTTTGTTATTTATATATTCTCTGGTGGTTTTACCATCCCATGTTACAACAATATGTTGTAATCCTGTTCTAAAACCGGCAC